>JAGLHQ010000245.1 GCA_023143375.1 Planctomycetota bacterium | reverse complement strand
CGAATGCTAAGCGTCCCCGGCCCGTGCTCGACCCACCTGTCAAATATCCTGCACATAAACCGCCCGTATTGCTCCGGCGTGATAGAGAAACTTTCAACCTCGCCGGTCTCCGGATTCGTTTCAACACACGGAACGAACTGTAGGAACCGAATACCGTTTTCGACAAAGAAATCGAACAGCTCATCGGGCGCAGTTACGTTTTTATCGTTTAGCAAAACAAGTATGTTGAATTGCACCTTGTGCTTTTTGCACGTCTTGATCGCAGCCATAACCTTATCGAACGTTCCGTTCCCTGCCTTGTCAAGTCGATAGTGATCGTGAAACTTCCGCGGCCCGTCAAGGCTGATACCCACAAGCCAGTTATACTCGGTCAAAAATTCGCACCACTCGTCATTCAGCGCGATCCCGTTAGTTTGCAGCGCGTTGCTCACAGCCTGATTCGGTTTGCCCAGTTTCTGCTGAATAGCGACGATTTGCCGATAGAAATCCAGCCCCATCAGCGTAGGCTCACCCCCTTGCCAGGCAAAGCTGCTAACACCAAAATCCTGAGACAGCATATCGCCGACCATTTTCTCCGCCACCTCAAGGCTCATACGGTGCTTCATATCGCCAAAGACGCACGTCTTGCCGGAGTAAAAGCAATATTTACAGGCGATATTGCAATCGGGCCCAGTCGGTTTTATCAACAAAGAAAACGGCTGCATATAATATCCTTAACGTATAATAGGGCCAGTATAATCAATCTTACACACACTTTACAGAAAAATGTTGATTCATGTTCACTATGCGACTAAAATGACGGAATTAAACGGGCAATCCCTATTCTGACGTGAGTCAGGACCGTAGGATGGGCAAATCTTTTGCCCATGCGGAATGTGTAACCGTAGTGCCGTAGGATGGGCAAATCTTTTGCCCATGCGGTTCAATAACGTGCCCGTGTTGTATTCCCGCAAAGGCGGGAATACACGTGTAACGAATTCTTGGATGTATAACCCTGAAAGGGTTAAATGTATCAGCCCAGGGTTAGCGAAGCGTAACCCTGGGAATAATGAAAACAAAAACCTTTGCCCTGAAGGGGCTATATAAAACAATTTGGCCAATCTGTAACCTTATTTAAATGGATTCAATATGACTTTATATGTAAACAATGAAAAGATAGAGGACCAAGCTATCAAGGCAGAAGCCGAAAGGCTAACCCCGCAATACGAGCAGCTTGTCGAGAAACTTGACAATGACGACAGTAAAAAACGGTTGACTGAATGGTCGCGAGAAAACCTCATCGAGCAGCAGCTCCTCCGCCAGGCAGCCGCACGCGATATCAAAACCGTTGACGCCGCCGAGGTCGATTCTGCCTATAAGCAGGCCGTCGATTACTACGGCTCGCAGGATGAGTTTCTAAAGCAGGCATCGCTTACCGAAGCGGACATCCCCAACGTAAGAGCAGATATAGAACAGCAGATCAAGATCGAAACACTGCTGAAAAACATCGTTTCAGATGTTGCCGATCCCGGCGATAAGCAAATGCGAAAATACTTCGAGGCCAATTCCGATAAGTTCGCTGTCCCCGAAATGGTCACCGCCGCCCACATCGTAAAACACCCAGCCGACGGCATCAGCCCCGACCAGGCACAAGCTGAGTTGGAAGCGATACTTACGAAAATAAAAGCAGGCGAAAGTTTCGAGGAATTGGCTGCGGAAAATTCCGATTGTCCGGATAGCGGCGGCAGCTTAGGATCGTTCGGCAGGGGGATGATGGTCCAGGCGTTCGAGGATGTTGTATTCAATATGGAGCCCGGCCAGGTCAGCGATGTCTTTCAAACGGAGTTTGGATTTCATATCGCAAAGGTTACGGATAAAAAACCCGCTTTGCCCTGCAAAATAGCGGATGTTAAAGAAGTGATCGTCAAAGATCTTCGGGCCGAGCTTGAGCAAAAAGCCATCGAGAAATTCATCGATGCCGAGAAGGAAACAGCGGTTATCGAAGATAAATAGCCATCACAGCCGTTTTATAATGATAAACTGACATATTCCTGCTTGACTAAAACACTAATATTCGTATAGTAGGAACTTCACATGGAGAGATGACCGAGTGGCTGAAGGTAACGGTTTGCTAAACCGTCGTACGGGTAATGCCTGTACCGCGGGTTCGAATCCCGCTCTCTCCGTTTTAAGCTCGCCTGCAATAGGGCGGGCTTTTTTTATGCGCCAGCTTTTTCGGCTTTGCCGAATTAAAAGGTTTTCCCCTTCGGGGTCGCTTCGCTGGGCGATGACAAAACATTGTCATCGCGTGGAAGCCGGCTGACAGCCGGGGCTTTTTTTATGGGCCGGCTGTTTTGTCAAATATCATATCTCCTTTAATATTCAAATTGGGTTTGTTTTTTTTGGCGTTTTTTAGCTATCTCCTTAATTCATTGTTATTGCTTGGCTTATGGCGATTTTGTGATTATTAAATTGGGTTTGTTTTCCATAATTTACCTTTTTGGCTTTAAGCCTTAACACTTATGATTTACTGATTTTTTTACCGCAAAGGTCGGGGAGACCGCAGAGCTATTTCATTCATAGGCGGCTATTTAGTTTTCAATGAACCACTTTTAACGGGAATGACTGCATTGAGATGCAACAACCCCTCCACTTATATTATACACTATATAATTAACAAGTCAAATAAGTTTTGTAATTTTTTAACAAATAAAAGAAAAACTTTGCCACAGAGGAAAAAGAGAGTACAGAGGACGCAGAGAAAAGCTAAATAAGTTTGTAGCTGGGAGTTCGGTGTGGTGGAACCGGCTGTTCTAGCGAACAGTCGTTAGTCTTTGGTCGTTGGTCGATAGGGCGCGGAGCCGCTTCGCGGGGCTGATTTAAAGAAAAGTATTTCCCGCAGGGGCGCAGAGACGCAGGGAAAAAAGAGGGCAAAAAAGCATGAAAAAAGAGCAAAAAAGCGAAAACCAGAGAAAAAGAAGGGAAAAGATGGAAAAAAGGCTTAAAAACTAAAGGAAAAGTGCTTGCTAAAGTTGTGTATCTGAAATAGTATAAATACTGATTAGGAATTGGATATGGGAATAAAAAAGTTCCACCACCTAGGGCGTAAACTGACACCTTTTAGTTATTTCAGAATTTGGTAAAGGATAGGAACAAGGAATGCAAACATTATCACAAATTAAAATTAGCAATTATCGATCATTTACTCATGAGGCAATTAAATTTGAAGGTGTTACATGTGTAGTTGGTGCAAATGAGAGTGGAAAAAGCAATTTGTTAAACGCTATTAATCATTTGTCACCCAAAAATCAAGGCGAACCTTTTGAATTAAATGAATTGCGAATTGGTTCTCTAGGTTACCCTAGAGGAGAGATATGTATAACATATAAAATCTTAATGAATAAAACTTTGCTGGGTGATTATTACAGCTTGTTTCCATGTGTTTTAGATAAATATATAATCGTTACAAAAAGAGGACTTCCTACGGAGAAACCCGTTTGGGAAGGTAAAGTAGAGGTCAGGCCTGTAGAAGTGCCAGAGATTGTTTCAATAAAAAATAAAACTAAATTCAAGAAACTCTTTTCCAATACAAAAGTAACACAACAGCGAGTCAAACAAAGGTGGTTCATTAAGGATTCGATGGTCGATCTGAGAAAGCAACCGTATAAGAAGCTGCTAGATGAAGGAACGATAGAAGTAATTGAAAAACAGGACAAAATCCCTTTTTTGTCAGATATAATAAAAAATGAGCTTCTGAAAAATATAAAAATCTTTAAATGGAGTTATCAACAAAAAGATTTTTTATCTGAAAAGGTTGATATAGATCCGTTCATTAATAAGCCGAGTCAGTTTCCTACTGTTAAAAGTATGTTTCAAATCGCAGGTTGGAAAACAAATCAATTTGAGACTAATTTAAAAAATTTAGATGATATGGTTTATGGCAATCTATTTGCGCAGGTCGAAAGAGAAATCAATAGTCTAATAAAAAATAACTGGAATACTCACACAAAACTTACGCTTGATTTGCAGCACAAAGGAAGTTATTTCACTATTCATCTCAAACAACCGGGTTCTAGGACGCCGCCTGAATACCGAAGCGATGGCCTTAAGTGGTATCTTACATTTCTCATCAACTTTAGAGCTCAATGTAAAAGTTTGAAAAATTATATTCTTCTAATTGATGAGCCTGGATTACATCTCCATCCTCGTGGACAAAAAGATACTTTGCAAGAATTGGAAACACTTAATAAGAAACATCAAAATCAAGTTATATATACAACACATCAGACATTCTTGATTAATAAAAATAATCCAAACAATGTAAGAGTGATTGAAAGGAAATTAGATAAGAGCGGTGCTTTGTCAAGAAATCCTTTTTTTGCTTCGAAGGTCACTGATGTTTCTAGTAAGAAAAAACATATACTTACAGATAAGCTTCTTAGGGAGGCTTTAGGTTTTGCAGTTTCTGACATTTCACCCATAAATGAAAAAAATGTCTTAGTAGAAGGAGTGCTTGAGAGAGAGTTAATGCATATGGTTAATCAAAAATGGCCAATTTTCGATTTGAATGAAGCATCAATTATAGCATGTGGTGGAGCACCCAAAATTGCAAAACATGCAGCTCTGTATAAAGAAAATGGCTTAAAAGTAGTTTGTTTTTATGATGGCGATAATGCAGGCATCTCATCGTGTAATAATAACAAAAAGGTTTTGGATAGTGAGAAAAGACACCTGAAGCAAATTGTCACAGGAGACAACTACGAAACAATTGAAGATGTAATCCCTGATGCGATTTTTGATGTAGCATGCAATAAGTGGTTTAAAGCATGCCAAATTGAAAAGATTCCGGTATCTCGACCAAGAATGAAAACTTTAGACAGGTGTATGCAAAAAATTTCTCGAGAGATTCGTTTGGAAATGAAACATAATTTGGAAGATGGATTGATCCAAGAGACTAGAAAAAATATTCATAACAACGAAAATGACTTTCAGCCTATTAAAAGTATAATTCAAGAATTAAAGAAAAGGATGTAGATATGAGTATGAACTTAGAGGATTTCGATGGTAAAACACGGCCTTATATGCTTAAGGAAGTGGAGCAGGATGTGTCAAACGGTAAGCTTTATATGAGTCCCCGTTTATCAGCAGTTGGTCGACGGGATTATGAGGGGCTTCTGAGAGAAGCGATTGAAAAGCATGATATCGACTGGCTTGCTAATGAATTGCGTAAACAAGGACGATTAAATACCACGGAAGAGAGAAGGAAGCGTTCTGGTGGAACATCGACGGTCAAAGTACGGATTGATGCTCCAGACATGCTTGCGGAGGGTGAAATCAATAGGTTTTATGCTAGAGGTTTATGTTTAAGAGCGATTAAAGACGGGAAACCAGAGGTGCAAGTTTATAGAGCTAAGGAAGTTAGCAAACCTAGAACAGCATCAATTGCATTGATTGATACGAAACTTGCCGTAGCGGCATTGCTTGAAGACTTGCGGGAAAGTATTGGGGTTGACACTGCATTGGGTTTGCCACCAGGACCTAACTCAGGTATTAGCGTTAAATTGGTGTGATTGGTTATTCTAACGCAGCCAATTCTTCCCAGAGAGTAAGGCAATTACGAATTATCAATTACGAATGATTCTGAGGCCCGCGTTGCGGGCGTTTTATTCTAATGCAGCGAGTTTTCCCCATTTGGTGTCGGCAGCTAAAAAGGATTTGTATTGGGCGGATGTTCAGAGTAAGATTAACAGCAATGAGATTGGATAATTTTGGAACGAGGAAATACGATGGCCAAAGGTGAACTTACCCCAAGAGGTGGAGAAATACTGATCTATCAGGCTGAGGGTGGGCAGACTAAGATAGAAGTCAAGCTGGAAGGGGAGACTTTGTGGCTATCTCAGGCTGGGCTGTCAGAGGTTTACCAGACGACAAAACAAAATATAAGTCTTCATATCCAAAACATTTACGAAGAAGGTGAGCTTGACGAGGATTCAGTTGTCAAGGAATACTTGACAACTGCCTCAGATGGCAAGAACTACAAAACCAAGCACTATAACCTTGACATGATAATTTCGGTTGGATATCGCATAAAATCCCATATTGCGACGAATTTCAGGCGTTGGGCGACAGAGCAGCTAAAGGAATATATCGTTAAGGGGTTTGTGCTTAACGATGAAAGATTGAAAAACCCCGACCATCCATTTGATTATTTCGATGAGTTACTCCGCCGGATACAGGACATTCGAACTTCGGAGCGGCGATTCTACCAGAAGATAACAGATATTTATGCTACCAGCGTCGATTATGACCCGACCAATGACATAAGCATTACATTTTTCAAAACAGTACAGAATAAAATGCACTGGGCAATAACCGGGATGACGGCGGCTGAAATTGTTCACGACCGGGCCGATGCAGGTAAACCAAATATGGGGCTTACAAACTGGCGAGGTGGAAAAGTTCGCAAAGGCGATATAGTTATTGCTAAAAATTATCTTGAGAGTGACGAACTTTCAGCTCTGAATAATTTGGTTGAGCAGTATTTAATCTTTGCCGAAGGTCAGGCAATACGCCGGGTTAAAATGTATATGAAAAACTGGGTTGAGAAGTTAAACGGTTTTCTCAGTTTGAATGACAGGGATATTTTAAAAGACGCAGGCCGAATATCTCACGACACGGCCAAAAAACAGGCAGAAATCCAATACGACAAGTTTAATAATAAGCGAATTGAGTGGACAGATAAGCAGGACAGTGATTTTGATAAAACGGTCAAAAAAATAGACTCTGAAAAAAAACGCTTAGACGACAAGAATAACAGCGGATGAATTTCTTGTTTCAATAGGTCTGTTCAATTTATTGTTTGGGATGACCTTGGATTTACATTTTTGCGTGTGCTAAAGCACACCCTACGGAAAGGTTATTCCAATGCTGCGAGTTGTTCCCAGAGGTTGTATGCTTGTTTTAATTCGGTGTCTAATTCGGCGAGTTCTATATTCGTGGCAGCGATTGTTTCGCTGTCTTGTTTATAAAAGCTTGGGTCAGCCATTTTTTCATGCAGGGCCGCGATCTGTAATTCGAGGGTTTCAATTTTTCCGGGCAGGGCCTCTAATTCCTGTTTTTGTTTATAGGTCAATTTAACGGATTTTTCTTTAACCCGTTTTGGTTTTGGCGTAGCAGCCTGTTTGGTTACAGCGTCTTCGACTTTTCTTTGGCGCAGCCAGTCGTCGTATCCGCCGGCGTATTCTTTAACTTTACCTTCGCCTTCTAAGACGAGGGTGCTGGTAATGATGTTGTTTAGGAAGGCTCGGTCGTGGCTTACGATCAGGACGGTGCCGGGGTATTCGGTCAGCATCTCTTCTAAGAGTTCGAGGGTCTCGATGTCGAGGTCGTTGGTCGGTTCGTCAAGAACAAGTACGTTGGACGGCTGGGTGAATACCTTTGCGATCTGGAGGCGGTTTCTTTCTCCGCCGGACAGGGTTTGGACGAGCGCACGTGACTTGTAGGGTGTGAACATGAAGTCCTGGAGGTATGCCATGACCTGCTTGTCGCGTCCGTTAACCGTAACAGTGGTTGAGCCATCGCCGATGTTATCGACAAGGGTTTTATCGGGGTCGAGTCGGCCGTGGAGCTGATCGAAATATGCACATTGCACGTTTGTTCCGAGGCGGAGGTCGCCGCTTTCGCCTTTTAGCTCGCCTAAGAGCAATCGCAGGAGCGTTGTTTTGCCCGAACCGTTTGGGCCGATGATGCCTATGCGATCCCCCCGCATGACGGTAGTGGTGAGGTTACGTATGATGGGCGGGTCATCGTCATAAGCGAATGTTAGGTTTTTTGCGTCAGCGACGAGTCGGCCGGTGCGCTGTGCGGCGTTTATCTCGATCTTAACCCGCCCGCCCAGGCTGCGTCTTTGGCTTGCCGATTCTCGCATTTTCATCAGCGCCCTTACGCGTCCTTCGTTGCGTGTTCGTCGACCCTGGATGCCTCTGCGTATCCAGCGTTCTTCTTCGGAGAGTTTTTTGTCGAAATTTTTCCATTGTAACTGCTCTGCACTGAGAAGCTGTTGTTTTCTTTTTAGATATTCGTCGTAGCCGCAGTTATAGCTTGAAAGCCGTCCGCGGTCGATCTCTATGATGCGGGTTGAGAGATTTTTGAGGAAGGCGCGGTCGTGTGTTACGAAGAGCAGGGCGATGGGGCTTCGTGTAAGGAAGTCCTCGACCCACGCAATCGCTTTGATGTCGAGGTGGTTTGTCGGTTCGTCGAGTATGAGCAAATTCGGTTCTGCGGCGAGCGTTTTAGCCAGGAGTACGCGTCGTTTTAGTCCGGCTGAGAGTTCGCTAAACTCCGCTTCGGGATCGATGGCGACCTGTGAGATGACGGTTTCGATGACGCTGAGCTTTTTCCATGCGTCGGTTCGTTCGAGTTCGTGGTGGAGTTCGTTAAGCCGGTCCTCTGCGTCCGGTGTGTCGTGTGCGATGTGATGGTACTGGGCGAGTACCTTGCCTGCGGGGCCGAGGCCGCGGGCGACGACGTCGAAGACTTTGCCGGTTGTGTTTTGCGGTACCGACTGGTCGAGCATTGCGGTTCGGAGCTTCGGCTGACGCGTTATCTCTCCGCTGTCGATGGGGAGGTCGCCGTGCAAAATGCGCAGGAGTGTTGATTTTCCGCAGCCGTTGCGACCTAAGAGGGAGACTCTTTCGCCGGGCTCTATCAGGAGGTTCATCGCCTCTAAGAGGGGCGGACCGCCAAAACTGAAATTTACATCTCGCATTGCGATAAGGGGCATTTTAAATTTTCTATTTATTATTTTCTATTTATTATTGTGTTCCGCCTTCGGCGGTGCTTCGCAGGCGTTGCCTGCACTGTTACGCAGGGTGGTGTCCTACGGACTTACCCCATTCGACTTCGCTCAGGGCAGGCTCTGGGCTGATACATTTAACCCCTTCGGGGTTAGAGTAAACTGGATGGGCAAAAAAATTGCCCGTCCTACGGTGCTGCATCTCTTAAGGTTAGTATATCGGGTGCTTCTCTGTTTAGCCAGCCGGGTAATTGATCTGTTTTAACATTTTTCCATAAACCGACTTTTCGCTTTACGGTTTGCAGTTGCAGTGCGGCGTATTCGGGCAGGCGGCTGTGCTGGAACCGAAGGTCTGCATATCCGAACCCGTTTTCGATCAGAAGCCTGTTTATCACTTCGCCATTTTCTAACTTAAGATACGCGAGGAGGCGGTTGTATTTGTCGCGTGCATCGCTAACGGTGTCTATTATCACGGTTACATTTTTTCCGAGTGCGATGTCTGCGGCGTATTTCGCAGCCTGTTTTCCGTAGTACATTTCGTCTACTTTCGGGCTTTTTGTTTCGGGTGTGTCAACTCCGAGCAGGCGTATGCGGGTGTTGTCGTATTTTCCGTCGCCGATGGCGATGTCTATTGTGTCTCCGTCGACGATGTTGGCGACTTTGAAAGTTTTCAGGTGATATTTTCTGACGTCGGCGTTTGCACTTGTGATCGCCTGTAGCCGCGGCCTTGAGGCCTTGCCGAATCTGTGGTCCACAAACGACAGGCCGGCGACGAACAAAACTAAAGTAAGGATCATCAGGCGTTTTTTCGTTTTGCTCATTGCGTATTTTATTATGGTTTGCGCCATGTTAAGCCAAAAAAAAGGCCCTCATTTCGAGGGCCCCGATTAAGTTAATTCTGGTTTTTTCTTTTCTCGGCTGGTTTGTCAAGATCGAAGGCGTCGCATACAGCAACGAGTGCCGTCTGGGCCTGATCTATGTCTACGATGCAACTGATCCTAATCTCGCTAGTTGTAATCGAGTCTATGTTTACCTTTGCCTTTGAAAGGGCCCCGAACATTGTTTCTGCGACTCCGTGGTGGCTTCGCATTCCAACGCCGATGACCGAGACTTCTGCGATGTCCTCTCTGACGAAAATGGATTCGCAGTTGACCTGTTGCATGATCTCTTCGATCGCTTTTTTGGCTTCGGCAAGATCTGCCTTTGCAGTTGTAAAGGAAAGGTTGGCTTTTTCGGGGCTGACCTCGACCTGTATAATGTCGTTTACGCTGACCTGTGCCTGGGCGAGATGTGCAAATACTTTAGCGGCGTTTCCGGGTTTGTTGTCAATGCTGTTAAGGCCGATCTTTGCCAGGTCCTTTTGAATTGTTGCTCCTGAGACTAATATTCCTTCCATTTGTGGTACCTCTTTTGTAATTAAAGTTCCTTGTGCATCCGTCAGAGAGCTTCTGACGTGGATGTTTATATCGTATTTTTTTCCGAACTCTACGGCTCGCCCGTGCATGACTCCGGCACCGAGGCTCGCCATTTCGAGCATCTCGTCAAAGCTTATCCGGTCAATCTTGACGGCCTGTGTGTATAGCCTTGGGTCGGTGGTGTATATCCCGTCGACGTCGGTGTATATCTCGCAGACATCGGCTTTGAGGGCTGCTGCCAGAGCGACGGCACTGGTGTCCGAACCGCCTCTGCCAAGTGTGGTGATGTCGTCGTGGTCGTCTACACCCTGGAAGCCTGCGACGATGACGATATGTCCGGTGTCTAGTTTTTCGTGGATGCGGTCGGCGTCGATGCTCTTTATGCGTGCCTTTGAATGGGCGCCGTCGGTTACCATGCGAATTTGCGTTCCGGTAAAACTGATCGCCTTGTGTCCCATCGCGTCAAGTGCCATCGCCAAGAGCGAAACGGTTTGCTGCTCGCCGGTACTTAAGAGCATGTCCATCTCTCGTTTTGGCGGGTTTGGGTTAAGCTCAATTGCGTCTGCGACGAGCTGGTCTGTCTGCTTTCCGCGTGCGGAAGCTACCATGACGACCTGGTTGCCTTGCTTGAAGGCGTTTATGGCTCTTCTTGCGGCGCGTTTGATCTTTTCTGCGTTGGCGACGGACGTACCGCCAAATTTTTGAACTGCTATCGGCATTACAATATTCCTTTTACAACATAGACATCATTATTTAAACGCCCATTATAACAATTTGCCGAATGCTTGTCAATTTACTATTTAAACGCTGTTTTCGGCTGATTTCAGGAGTATTTCCTTTGACAAACGGCGATTTTTACGAGATATTGCGCGTGAATATCTATTTCAACATTGATCAGTTAACGCGTGTGCTGAAGCACACCCTACGGGTCGGTTGCAATGTAGAGTACGTTTTGGTTGATTCTTTTATTTAGCCCTTTTAGGGTAAGGGGTTTTAGGGTGAGGTTTACGCAGGGTGGCGTCCTTCGGACTGACCCTGGGCTGATACATTTAACCCCTTTTGGGTTATAGTTGAGCAAGTTTTGATTGTGGCACGTGGATTCCTGCTTTCGCAGGAATGACAGAGTGGTGGGGTTACTATAAACCGTTACGGTCAAGGTTGCCGCGCGGCGAAGCCGCTCGCAATGACGGGGTTTGTTTGTTGCGTGAGGCAAGTTGTAATTGTAACCACACGGCCAAACTTCGTTTGACCGTGCCATCCGGCGGATCATTGCATGATCCGAGAGAGTAGCGGGTAGATAGGAGAAAGGATGGCATGGTTTTTTTTGATTTATCTGCCATCCCTTTCCTTCGGAAAAGGCTGCCACCCGGGCGAGTTATACTTTTAGGAAGTATTCCATCATCTCAGAGCCTTTTTCGACTCTAAAGCCCGACTTTTCTGCGTTTGCTTCGCTAAACGGTTTGTGGAGTATTCCGTTGATTCCAGTTCCTTGCATTGCGAAGGGTACCGGTTCGTCCGAATGGGCCCTGGTCTCTACGGGGGTTGGATGGTCCGGCATAACGAGAATCCGATAGCTGTCGTATTTCTTCAGGGCCTCATGGACGGGGCCGACAATATGCTTGTCGATCTGCTCGATAGCTTTTTTCTTTGCCTTTGCATTACCTGAATGTCCCGCTTCGTCGGGAGCCTCTATGTGCACGAAAACAAGGTCATGTGTTTCCAAAGCCTCGACGGCGGCCTGTGCCTTTCCGATGTAGTTTGTGTCGATGTAACCAGTGGCACCTTCTACTTCGATGAGGTCAAAACCGATAAGCCTGGCGAGCCCGCGTACAAGATCGACAGCGGTTATGGCTGCACCTTTTATCCCGAATCGTTTTTGGAAACTTTCGAGCAGCGCCTTTTTTCCTTCTCCCCATAACCATATCGAGCTTACGGGATTTTCACCAAGATCGCGACGTACGCGGTTTATCTCGTGGTTTTCAAAGAACTGCTGTGACTTTGCGATCATCTCGCAGAGCATCTCGGAGTTTTTTCCGTTAGGCAGATTCTTCGATGCCTTTTGCCCGATGATGTCGTGGGGGGGCTGAGTTTGTATTTTGTCAAAGTTTTGGCTGTTGATGACGCAGAGATGGCGATAGCCTACGCCCGGATAAAATTTCATTCGTTTGTCATCGAGTGCCTTTTCAAACTCGGTTATCAACTCGG
Source organism: Planctomycetota bacterium (assembly GCA_023143375.1). Taxonomy (GTDB): domain Bacteria; phylum Planctomycetota; class Phycisphaerae; order Sedimentisphaerales; family Anaerohalosphaeraceae; genus JAFGKL01. The sequence continues at coordinate 8,507 of JAGLHQ010000245.1, read as the reverse complement.
CACCTTCTTTGGTTGAGATGTGTCCGGCACTGTGGTCTGCCATCAGGTTATCGGCAATGGTTACCAAGTTGCATCTAAATACCCAGTCGTCTGGCTTTAGGTCAATATCCATAGCGACCGCTTCGAGCGGTGCCCTTCCTGAATAGAACTGCAAGGGATCATATCCGAGCAGGCTCATCTGGGCGATATCGCTTCCGGCAGTCATGCCTTCGGGTATTGTATATACGATACCCTGCTTGCCTTGGATAGTTATTGCATCGATGTTGGGAGTGTCAGCAGCCTGGAGCGGTGTTTTGCCGTCGAAGATATCGAGCGGATCGTCGGCGGCGCCGTCTGGTATTATGATCGCGTATTTAGTCATCTATATCGTCCTCTGGAATGTCAACGATCCTAATGCAAACCGGCTCTGCTCCAACCGAATCCAACTTTACAAAATCTGAAAGGGCGTCAGTTATATTTTTCTGTCTGCTCGGATGAGTCGTCACGATCGCAGGAACGGTATTGTTTACATCGTGTCCTTCGTGCTGGAGTATGCCTGAGATGCTGATGTTATGCTCCTGAAGAACCTTTGCGATCTTTGCAAAAGTTCCCGGTGCATCTGTTACCATCAGCCTGATATAAAATCTGCTTACGAGGTTGTCAATGCTGTCCAGGGCCGAAGCGACCGGTTCTGTTTTTAAGCAGTTAAAGAGCGGCTGGGAGTTGCCCATCGCAATTTCGATAATGTCTGCGACAACTGCGCTTGCAGTTGGCATCATTCCTGCGCCGCGTCCGTAATACATTGTTTCTCCGACGGCGTCTCCGAATATGCTTATCGCATTGAAAGCGCCGCTTACCTGTGCCAGGGCACTTTTCGAGCAGATGAACGCGGGATGAACGCGAAGAGATATTTTTCCTGCCTCATTTTTTTCTGCGATGGCTAAAAGCTTTAACGTGTATCCCATTTCTTTTCCGTATCTGATATCGTCGATGCTGACATTCTCGATGCCTTCGATGAGAATGTCATCGGTTGCAACATCGCATCCGAATGCCAGTGCCGAAAGGATCACAAGCTTGTGCGCGCTGTCTCCGCCGTTGATGTCAAGCGTTGGGTCGGCTTCTGCGTAGCCTTTTTTCTGTGCCTGTGAAAGGGCGGTCGCGAAGTCGTCGTCGTTGCCAGCCATGGACGAGAGTATGTAGTTGCATGTTCCGTTTACGATCCCGTAAATACGGTTGATATTGTTAGCTGCCAGTCCGGCTCTGATGGCCGAGACGATCGGTATTCCGCCTGCACAGCTTGCTTCAAACGCAATACACCGGTCGCTCTTGTTTGCCTGAGCGTAAAGCTCTTTTCCATGCATGGCAAGGAGCGCCTTGTTTGCGGTAACAACATGTTTTCCGCTTTTGAGCATTTTAATCTGAAGGTCCTTTGCGAAAGTTGTTCCGCCTACCAGCTCGACGGCGATATCTATCGAATCGTCATTTAAAAGCGCATCCAGGTCGTCGGTTAAGATGCCTGCGGGAATTTCTACCGGGCGCGGTGTCGTGATGTCCAGATCGACGATGCGCGCAAGCTCCATTGCTATACCGGTTCTTTGTTCGATCGAATCGGCGTTTTCCAAGAGAATCTTCGCAACGCCCGAACCGACTGTTCCGAAACCTACCAAACCTATCTTTACTTTATTGTCTGACATAGTGTAACTCCCAAATAGAACATAACTTAAGAAATTAGTGTACCTTAAATGGATGTTTAAGGTCAAGCAAAAATTTGAATCGGATGTGTTTTATATAGCCCTTTCAGGGCATAGGTTTCTTTGTTGCGGGTTCCCAGGGTTACGCTTCGCTAACCCTGGGCTGTTACATTTAACCCTTTCAGGGTTAGAATAAGCACGGCCAAACAAGTTTGACCGTGCCAGTCTAAGTTTGGCCGTGCTGACCTAAGTTTGACCGTGCCAGCCTAATTTTGACCGTGCCGACCTAATTTTGGCCGTACCGGCCTAAGTTTGGGCAAAGTGTTACTGTGGCAACACGGTTAGATTTGTTTTGCTTTTATGATGTATTCGAGTTCCTGCGGGTCGAGGAATGCATCTTTTCCCTTTGGATTGTGCTTTGCGAGCATTTTTATCGCGGCGGCGAATTTCTTGTCCAGCGGTGCCGTAAAAACGCTCGTTCCTCCATCCTTCAGCGGCAGTTCAAGCTGGTATGCGTGAAGCGTAAGCCTGTCGATCAGTGGTTTTTCCTGTTGCTCTTTTTTCCTTGCATAGTTCGGCTTAAAGTCGCTAAGGAGTATCGGCCTTGTCCCTCCATAGAGGGGGTCTATGGCAAGGGGCATCGATCGGCTGGCGAAATGAATCCGTATCTGGTGTGTCCTTCCGGTTACCGGGTTTACTGCCAGAAGGGCCGCCGGTCCGAAATCTGCCAGCAAACGCCAATCGGTTATGGCAGGCTTGCCTTTTCGCGGGTCGATACGCATTAGCTTTGGGTTCTTTCGATCGTGGGCAAGGGGTGCGTTTATCCTGCCGGTATTGTTCATTACCGCGCCGTTTACCAGTGCGAGGTAAGTTTTTTTGACCTTGCGTTTGGCGAACATTCCGGCGATTCGCGACTGGGCCTCAGGGGTCTTGGCAAGAACCATAACTCCGGATGTCAGTTTGTCAAGGCGGTGGATCAGCCTGAGTTGGTCTTCTGGGAAATCTGCTTTTAGCAGTTTGACGATATCGTCTTTGCCGGAGCGGTCCTTTGTTACCGAGACCCCGGAAGGTTTGTTGATGACGATTATCGAGTCGTCCTGATATATAATGTCATTTTTTGTTCTGGCCATAAGTATGCAGGATACCATTTTATTGGATGCAAAGCAAGTGTGTCGTTTTTCCTATACGTGGATAATGTTACTGTAACAACACGGCCAAACGAGTTTGACCGTGCCACTCGGACGTGATACAAGGTGTAATTGTGTCAATGGATTCGGAACTTTCGCAGGAATGACAAGAAGGTTTGCGATTAGGTTGGCAGCCGGTTATGCGGTTTGGTTATCTTTTAGGGAAATCTTCTCGGCTCGCGGTCCTTTTTCACCTTCGACGACCTCAAAGGATACTTCCTGCCCCTCGTCAAGTGTGCTTAGGTCCTCTGTAAAATTTGTATAATGGACGAAGATGTCGCTGTACATATCCGATTCGATGAAGCCATACCCTTTTCTTTTGTCAAACCACTTTACGATACCGTTCATCGTTGTCTTACTCCGTTAAAAACAGAACACTAGTAAAGCTGCTGACAATTATTTTCCTGGGTTTAGCTCGGAGTTTCTGTGGTTTCTGTTGCTGCTGCTATCGGTTCTGCAAGTCTTTGTTTCATCAGTCGTCCCATTTTGAACTTTATAGTTCTCTTTGCGGGGACCTGTACTCTTTCCAGAGTTTTTGGGTTCTGTGCGACTCTTGCGGCACGTGTTCTTGTCTCGAATACACCAAAATCTCTAAACTCCAAGCGATTGTCGCTTGCCAGTTCTGCGATGATCTCGTCAAGGAAGGATTGCACGATACGTTTTACCACGCCTCGTTTTGCCTGGGTTCCTTCTGCAATTCTGTCGATAAGCTCTTTTTTTGTAATCGTAGACATAGATAAACCTCATATCCTCAAGAAGTATTAATATTTGCAACATCGAACACCTTAACAGCTACCGCAACTGACTATACCGTAAAGACTTCTAGCCAGCAAGTACTTTTTTAGATATTTTTTCAAGATATTCTTTTCATTGTGATTTTAGCCCTAAAACAGGCAAATCAGCGTTGAATACGCTTTCGTAAGTGTTGTTAAAGCGTTGCATAGCTGCAAAAAACTGAAAAAAAATCACCGATCGGAAATAAAAACAATAATCTTCAAATCCAATTAATCGTCTTGACCGATGATGTAATAGATAAGATAATACTAAGTTCTTAATATTCAACATGGAATTTATAATTGGCGCAAACTGAAAGTAAAAAACGAGAAATGCCAAAAGCCTGGGAAGGTTTTTTTGTTACAGCCGACTGGGTGATATACGCTGTTGCGCTCACTCTTGTATTCCTTGTTTTTATAATGCGTGCGTATACCATTCCGACCGGTTCGATGGCAGATACACTTAGGGGTGCTCACTTTCGTATTCGCTGTACGCAGTGCGGTTACAGATATGACTATGATTTCCTTCGCCCTGCATACGGCATAACCAATCAGGGTACACCTTCGGTGGAGGTTCCCATAAAACCTGGAAACCCGCAGTGCCCCAGTTGCGGTTTTTATCACCAAACTGCAAGGCAAGATCCATACGGGAACCTGTATTATCCCGAGGAGCTGCATTCGCCGATCATAAGCGGCGACCGGATATTCGTCTACAAATGTTTGTATCAATTCTTCGAGCCTAAGCGATGGGACGTTATAGTTTTCAATCCGCCTATGGATCCTAAGATAAATTACATTAAACGGCTTGTCGCTCTGCCTGGCGAAACGGTTCAGATCATCGACGGGGATGTTTACATCGACAATATGATCGCGCGCAAGCCGGGGCGTGTCCAGAACGAGCTTTGGATGCCGGTGTTCGATAACGATTACCAACCGTCGAGGCCTGAGATACCGGCTTTTAACGGTCACGTATGGTCGCAGCCGTTTGCGAATACCGAAGGCTCCCGATGGGACCTTACGCAGAACGGCGGAACTGCGTTTACGCTTGACGGGGCGGCTGGGAAGACCGATACGATCACTTATGATACTAATATAGGTAACGATTTCAGAGCGACGTATGCTTACGATTCGGCTAAGATAATGGGTCCAAGGGATATAATCGCGATATGCAGCGATCTTAGGATAAGCTTTAATGTCGATATTGAAAACGATAGCATAATCGGGGCAGAGCTTACAAAGTTCGGTGTAAAGTATCGCGGGGCGGTCGATTCGACAGGGGTAATGATCATCGGTAAAAGCAGCGGCGAATCCGGACCGGACCTTTTGGCTGAGACGAATATCGAGGTTACACGAGGGATAAAGAATTTTAGTTTCACTAATGTCGACCACGAACTTATTGTTAAGTATGACGATCAAGAGCTTCGGTACGACCTTGGTCAGGGCAGAACAGATGCCGGGGAGATCATACAACAGATGCCGTCTGTTTCGATATTCGGATCGGGCAGCCTGAAGCTTTCGCACATAAAGATCGACAAGGATAAGTATTACTACAACCGCCTAAGGGGCCGGGATGTTTTACGTGCGGGTGCAAGCAGTCCGTTTGGTCTTAACGATGATGAATTTTTCGTTCTTGGGGATAACAGTCCTGCCAGTCTTGACAGCCGCCTTTGGGACGTGCCTGGAAAAGGCAACGCCGGGCACCTGTATCGCGAAGGTGTAGTTCCTCGCGATTACCTGATCGGAAAGGCGTTTGTGGTTTTCTGGCCCGGCGGACAACAGATATATGACGGAGCAAAAGTGAAATTACTGCCTTATGTAGGCGGGTTGAAAGCTATCGTAGGCGGAGCGTATTAGATGGCAATGGAAGAAAAAAATGCTACCGATTACCCGATACGCCGCAGGAACACCACTGTTGCCGGTATCGCCGAGACACTTGAATGGGTAATGATCGCACTGGTGCTTGCGTTCGTCTTCCGCGCGTTTGTAATGGAGGCCTTTCGCATCCCGACCGGTTCTATGGCAGAGACGCTGCGAGGCGATCACTTTCACTTGCGCTGCATTCGGTGCGGCTACGAGTATGACGTAGGTGCCGATTATTACGCCGCACTAAAGCCAATGTGTTCCAGTTGCGGGTATGTGCTGCCGGACGGAACGCCCAAGGCGATGATAAATGGGGACAGGATACTCGTTTTGAAATGCATCTACCAGTTCGTCGATCCAAAGCGGTGGGATGTTGTCGTTTTTAAAAACCCGACCAACCCTGCCGAAAGTTATATCAAGCGGATGATCGCATTACCCGGCGAAACGGTTGAGATCGTCGACGGCGACATTTATATTGACGGCGAGATCGCCCGGAAGCCGGCCAATATTCAGGATGAGCTTTGGATGCCGATATACAATAATGATTACCAGCCGAGCGATCAGATGCTGAATAAAAGCGGAAAGCTCGCTAATATAAGCGGAGACGATCAGGTATGGGAGATGCCCTTTAAAAACGATGCGGTCTCTAACTGGGATATTTCCAAGGGCAGCGGTACGGTGTTTACATTGGATAGCAAACCGGATCAGGTGAACATTATCTATTACGATCCTGACAGCGGCAATGACTTTACGGCTAAGTATGCGTACAACAGCAGTTCCAGCTATTATATGCGTCCGACGTGCAGCGATCTTAAGCTCGAGTTCAGGTTCAACTCTGCGTCGTCGGAAGGGCTGGTTGGGGCAACACTAAAGAAATACGATACGATCTATCACGCCCATATTGATTTTACGGGGCAAATGGTTCTGGAAAAAGTTGTAGACGGCGTAAGCGTCGAGCTTGCCCGCAAAACCATTGAACTGATCCCAAAGGTCTATGCCAACTTCAGTTTTGCAAACGTCGATCACCGGCTTTTGCTGAACTACGGTGATAACGAGTTAGTCTATGATCTGGGCACCGGCCCGGATGGCGCCGGACAGCGAAACACGAAAGCCGATCCGGAAGTCAGGATATTCGGAGCAGGTTCGCTAAGCCTGGCCGGCCTGGCTTTGTATCGCGATACGTATTATATCAATACGGGTAACCTACGGGCCGCCGAAGGTGATCCATTTATGCTTGAAGAAGATCAATTCTTCGTATGCGGGGATAACAGCCCGTCCAGCCTTGATGCTCGCCTTTGGGGCCAGGCGGGCACGGGCAACAATGGAAAAGAGTATCGCATGGGAACCGTTCCTCGCGATTATCTGGTAGGTAAAGCTTTTTACCGATACTGGGCGGATGCTCATAAGCTTTTTGGGAATCTTCCGCTCATACCATCGATATCCAAGATGGGCAGTATCGAAGGCGGGGGCAACTAAAAGTTGCCAAATCCTAAGCACTAAATCCGAAATTCTAAACAAACAATAATAACCAAAATTCAAATGATTAAAACGTTCCTGACTGCGTCAGGACAGGGTTTTGTGATTTTTGGCATTAGTATTTTGAATTTGTTTTGAGTTTAGATATTCGGATTTAGGATTTGAGCGAAGATCCTGTTAGTATGTTCTTTCGATAAGATTTCGTTTTAGGGGTTCTGAAAAGCAGGCTGCGAGCTGCCTGGTTAGGTCTTGCTTGTAGTTTTCATCGATCCCCAAAGGCCCTTGCCAATGATGCCAACAGGACATCATTTTGCCTGCATACTGCTCGACCCATTCTTGTTGAGTTGGTTCTAAATTCGCCATAGCAAACTCCCGTCATAGAACAGCAACACAACCAAATATCGACCCCGCCAAAGAGTTACTTTAGCTTAATTTAGATTAATCGATTTTTTTCAAAAAAAACCGTATTTTTTAGCGATTAATTTGATTTAAAGTGCAGCAATTCGTTGACTTTTCGCACGTTTCGGTGTAGATTAAGCTTTCTTTAAAATACCTGTGCCCGGGGGGCTATGGATGGGTTAAAGATCGATAGATTTTATGAGTTAGGAAAACTCCACAATGCCAGAAACCGAAGAACCGATAGCTGAGCAATTCGAGGATATAGGTATCCTCGTTGAGCTTAAGAATTCATACTTGAACTATGCGATGAGCGTGATCGTTTCGCGGGCGCTGCCCGACGTACGTGACGGGCTAAAGCCGTCGCAGCGACGTATCCTCGTTGCGATGAACGACCTTAATCTCGGTCCTCGAAGCAAGCACCGTAAATGTGCCAAGATCGTCGGTGACACGGGTGGTAACTATCATCCGCATGGCGATCAGGCAACCTACGGGACGCTGGTCCGGATGGGTCAGGGCTGGAACATGCGAGTGCCGCTGATCGATCCTCAGGGTAACTTCGGAAGTATAGATTCGGACCCGCCGGCTGCGATGAGGTATACCGAGGCACGCATGACGTCGGCGGCAACCGAGATGCTGGAAGACTTAAAGCAGGACACCGTCGATTTCATACCTAACTACGATGAAACCCGAACGGAACCTACTGTTTTGCCCAGCAAGTTCCCCAATCTGCTTGTTAACGGCGGAAGCGGTATTGCGGTTGGTATGGCGACTAACCTGCCGCCGCATAATGTCGGCGAGGTTTGCGATGCGTTGCTGATGATGATAGATAATCCCGAGTGCGGATTTAAGGATCTCATGGAAGTACTCCCCGGACCTGACTTCCCAACCGGCGGAACGATCTGCGGTAGAAAAGGCATCCTTGATGCATACGTTACCGGCAGGGGACACTTAAGGGTCCGCGCAAAGCACGCTATCGAAACGACCAAAAAAGGCCGGGAAAAAATCGTCATAACAGAGATACCTTACAACGTTGTAAAGACGACGATCGTTTCGAAGATCGCCGATTGTGTTCGTAACGGAAACGTCGCGGAAATCTCCGATGTTCGTGACGAATCTGACAGAAAGGGTATGCGGGTTGTCGT
>JAGLHQ010000244.1 GCA_023143375.1 Planctomycetota bacterium | reverse complement strand
CAAATAAACACAAAAACGCGCACGAAATGACACTTTTTGAAAAAACCCTGAGTAGGAAAAAACTACTAATAGTGGGTTGTTGGGTTGAAAACGCTAATTGGTGCTTGGATGTCGTGAATATTAGACGATTAAATTCACCATGAATATGCACTAATGTTGAAGCGAATAGAGCACGGATTTAAAAGAAGAGGGGGGGGGGTAGTGATATTTTGAGAAAAAACTTTATTTGCTATTGTAATATGAACAAATATTCTGTATAATACGTATGGGAAACAGGAAAATTTTGGAGGAAAACATGCTGTTAGTAAATCGCCACAAGAGATCAATTCTTGATAATAGCGAATCTGCGGTTACATCAAACCGGAATCATCAATCTTTTTTAAGGAGGAAAAGTATGAAGACGAAATTATTTATTTTATTGTTGTTTGTAATGTCAACAGCAGTATGGGCAACGGATTACGAAGTCACCTGGGGTGATGACTTTGGAGGGCTGGATCTTATCGGTACTGAGGAGAATCCAGACACCTTGCTAATGACCGGCGGAACCGGGCATGATCTGAATGCTAGTGCCTGGTCAACCGCAATCATCCATGATACCGATCCGATGAATATACCGGAAACCGCAGGCGGAATATGGGAGGTCACGACTACCTCCTACAGCGAACTTACGATCAATGGCGGTGAGTTTTATGAGTTAGGTCTCCATGGTGAAAGCATTGCAAATCTGTATGGTGGTCAGATTTTTGGCAGCCTAACGGTCAACAATTCAACGGCTTGGGTGCATATCTACGGTTATGGATTTAATAACGATCCGTTTACAGGCAGCCCATTAACCGGATTCTGGGCGGACGATACGGCGTTTAGCATTAACCTAGTTGACGATGGTATATCGACTTATGACCAGATCGTTTTTCATGAGATACCCGAACCGGTGTCTATCATATTGTTTGGTCTGGGCGGTATACTTGTAAGAAAATGTAAGCAATAAAATCAACTTTTTTTCATGGAGGAAATATCATGTCTATAAGAAAACATTCGCGCACATTTTGTATTGCTCTTTTAATTAGTGTTGCTTGTTGTGCTTTTGCTTCATCTAACGATTATCTTACCATCGACCCAAACGATTATAATTTCCTTGTTTATAATTGCGGCGGCAGCACAACAAATATTTTCAATGCTATGTCTATACTAGGGATCAACCAATACACTACGAGAGACGCTTCAGCCACTAACCATGTAACGGCAAGCGATCTTGCGGCGAATCACATACTTATAATAAGCGAAAGCCCCGGCGGGGATACCAGCGGCCTTGATCCTGATGTTTTGAATGCAGGGATTACCGGCAGGGTTATCTTAACGGGGCATGATCCCGATCATCACACCGCAATAGGTGTCGAAGAGAGCAAAAGGCTTTTTTCTCAGATGATAAGCTACGTTCTTACATCTTCAAGTAATACCGGCATGATCGCTCTTGCCGATCAGAGCACTGCTTTTAGCTGGATACCATCGGAGTGGGGTATAGCATCTGCCATTGAAAGCGGAGAGGAGATTACAGAGTTTACCAACGAAGGAGAAGACTCTGGCATTTATGACGGACTGACTCCGGATGGCATGTCTAACTGGAACGTTTCATATCATAATACGTTTACAGAATTTCCCGGTGATTTTGCCGCCCTTGAACTTGGCGGAGATAGCGGCAGCGAGATCATCACCATTGCTAATATATCTCCATACATTATTGATCTTGATAAATATGACGATGTAAGCGATGGCGAGTGTGTAAGTCCGAGTGAAGCGATCGAGTACACGATCTGCTGGGAAAACAACGATACTGAGACATTTTATGATGTAACGATAGTAGATTACCTACCCATAGGTGTTGATTATGGGTCCGTGTTTGATCCTAACTATAATATGTTCGATCGCACTTACACGTGGGACATCGGTACTTTAGCCCCAGGCGACTTCGATTGTAGGACTTTGGATGTTACTGTTAACTATAACAATACTCCCGGTGTGGGCGTGCGTAATGTTGCACACTTAAAATCCGGCGATTCGATACTTGCGGTTGCTAATGTAGTAACCGATGTTTGCTGCTGGGGCGATGGTATCGTCTACGTCGATAAGCAAGCTACCGGGTTAGAATTGGGAACCAGTTGGGCCAATGCATATACCGAACTACAGGATGCTCTTGACAGAATCGACGAAACCGGCTGTGGTGATGAAGTTTGGGTGGCAGGCGGTACATATTCGCCGGGTGATTACACTACTGACACCTTTACCATCCCTGACGGTGTTTATGTGTACGGCGGTCTTGTGGGTAATGAATCGAGCAGCTATGATCCAAACGACAGAGAGTTTATCCCACAAAAGACATTACTTACAGGCTATATCGACGAAGACAACAATAATGACTATGTTGCAACAATGGGCAACTATACTAAGCTGCATGGTTTTACTGTTGAAGATGGTTTATTATCTGGTGTTTACGGCAGCGGCAGTAATTTTTCGGTTTATAGGTCCATCATCAAGGACAATGACGACACAGGCATTAGATGTGTTGGCGGTACCGTAAAAGTCAGATGGTGTGCTGTCAAAGATAACATCGAGGATGGTATTTACCATTCCGGCGGGGGGTTGCTGCATATCAAAAACTCCGATATATTTGACAATGGCGAAAACGGGATACACACCAGTAGTTCCGTTCCGTTTGTATTAAACTCCAATGTTCATCATAACGGCTGGGCCGAACTTAACAACTATGATAACGGTATACGGATAGCAAGCCCTTCTTATGCGCCGGTTATCCAAAACTGCACGATCTTTCGTAATGAAGGGCCAGGCATATATTATTCGGGCAGTAACAGCCCTTACGTTTATAACTGCATATTTTACAACAACGATTATCACGATGCGCTGTTGCAGTTTCCTGCCACAGTAACGGCGCATTATTCCAGTGTTACCGATGCGAACGATCCTAATAGCACAGATTGTACTCCGTATGGCGATAACAACATGAAATGCGATCCAGAGTTTGCGTATATTGACATTAACGAATACAACCTGCATCTTACTTACGATTCGCCTTGTATAGATATGGGCGCTCCGCAAAGGGACATCGCTGATTCAAATGACGTTAAGCCTGATTACACCGGTCAAAAAGACATCGACAATGACGACAGAGTTTATAACGGCACTGTTGATATAGGTTCGGATGAGGTTGCATGTACCGATGACATTGCGAACGATCTTGACTTTAACGGTGACGGGCTTGTTAACTACAGGGAGTTTGCAGACTTTGCAAAGGCATGGCTAACGAGTTCAGGTGATCCAAATTATATCGAGAGATGCGATCTTTACGAAGATGACGAAATCGATCTTTACGATATAAAAGAACTTGCCAATGACTGGCTATGGCAGGCTTGCTGGAAAAAGCTGCCGGTTGAAACCGCACAGTCTTCCTCGCAAAGTATGTCAATGCCTATGAGTATGGATGCGATGGTAATTGAAGCGCTTGCGCCAGAACCAAGCATTGAAGAAAGAATCGAGCAGGCTGAAAATGCCATCGATTTCTTTAATGAGGTTCTGGAGGATGAAGAAGTAAAAGAAACCATTGATCTTGACAATCTGCAAAAGGTGATCGATAGCTTAGAGGCACAACTTGAGGAACTGGAAAATAGTCTATAAAATCCTTTTATAAAAACCAGCGGGCCGTGAGCTGCCTTTAGGGCGTGTTGCCCAAATGGCTTTCGATCTGTTGTTCGGCTACGCGGAGCGAGGATTTATAAAAGTAATATCAATAGATATGGGTTGTAGGTGTATGTGCTTTCGGCCCTTCGGGAGCAGGCCACGTTGTGATCTGAGATATTAGGTTTTAGCCACCTTCGCTAAAGCTATGGCGAGCCAGGGATATTAGATAGTGGAGCATGGAATTTTTCTTATCTGCGGGTTCCTCGTCGCTTACGCTCTGTCGGGATGACATGCGGTGTTTGTTGCGTATACTTTATTATAATTTGTAACGGTCAAGGTTGCCGCGCGACCTATGGTCGCTCGCAATGACGGGCGGTGGTTTTTTGATAAGTCGCAGGCGATAGCACAGTTTCTTAGTGGTATTTTTTTTATGTTAGCAATGCCATTGCTGAGTTTGCTACTGAGCTTGAATGTGTCTGTGCAGCCATTGCAGACTGTACGCCTATTTTTGCTGCTATTAGCTTTGTGAACGACTTTGCCATATCTGCGTCGGATATTCTCGATTCCGCGGCGAGCAAGTTCTCGGCTTTTACGTCAAGAACGTCCGATGCCGCTTCAAGACGATTCATCGAAGCACCAAGGTCTCCCCTTTGACTGCTTAATCTTTCAATTGCTTCGTTAATCATGCTCATCGCCTCTGTGGGCTTATTTAGATCTACATTGGCCATGGTGATGTCGGCCATGTCCAGAACCACTTTGTCGCCGTCACCAAGAGCTATGTCTATTGTCTTGTTCTGAAGGAGCTGTATTCCGTTGAACTCGGTTGACGTGGCTATCCTGTTTACTTCTTCGACCAACTGCTTGACCTCTTCTCCGATGATGCCTTTTTGGCTTTCAGAGAGAGTTCCGCCCATCGACTGGGTTACCAACTGCTTTGCACGTATCATCATATCCGATGCGGCAGAGAGTGATCCCTCGGCGGTCTGGAGCATTGCCAGGCCCATCTGTGTGTTCTCCGATCCCTGACGTGCAGTTGCGATGTCTGCACGGAGGAGCTCTCTTACCGCAAGACCCGATGCGTCATCGGCGGCGGTGTTGATACGCATTGCAGTAACGATCTGCTTAAGCATCTTACTAAACTCAGACTGGACTTTTCCAGCGGCACCAGCGGCGCTTATGGACATCGAATTGTCGTTGAAAGATAACATAAATTTTTCCTTTTTCTAAACCTTGTTTAAAAGGTTTACGGGTCTTACGTTTATAGTGTAATAACTAAAAAGACAGATGCCAAAAAATGATGCGTTTTTTTTTGTTCTTTTTTGTGATTTTGCTATGTTATGGGACCTAAAGTGAATTGGGAATTTGAAGGCTTGAAATAAATTGCAACTTAGCTTATTATTATGGGACTGCCTTTAGGCAGATAAGATCGTGATCCATAGATTGGCTAAGCAAAGCAAGTTTTAATTGAATGTGCAAGTTTAGAAGTTGAATCGAGGTAAAGATGTTTTCAGGTAAAAAAGTCGTAGTTGTGATGCCGGCTTATAACGCTGCGGCGACGCTTAAGAAGACTTATGACGAGGTTATGGCGCAGGGTATCGTCGATGAGGTTATCGTTGTCGATGACGCAAGCAATGACGAGACTACGACGATCGCTAAAACTTTACCCCACACGACAACGCATACCCATGAAGATAACCTTGGGTATGGGGCGAACCAGAAATCGTGCTATCGTATCGCTCTTGAAAGCGGTGGTGATATAATTATTATGGTTCATCCCGATTATCAGTATACGCCGCTGCTGATCCCTGCAATGGCTTCTATGATCGGTAACGGCCTTTATCACTGTGTGCTTGGCTCGCGTATTCTTGGCGGGCATAGCCTTAAGGGGGGGATGCCAATGTGGAAATATATCGCGAACCGTTTTTTGACGGCGATCGAGAACATTCTTACCGGTGCAAAGCTGTCTGAATATCACACCGGTTTCCGTGCGTTCTCGCGTGAGCTTATCGAAGAACTTCCGCTTGAGAAGAACTCTGACGATTTCGTGTTCGATAACCAGATGCTTGCCCAGATATTGTGGCAGGGGTACAGAATCGCAGAGGTTAGCTGTCCTACGAAGTACTTCCCAGAAGCATCGAGCATTAATTTCCGGCGCAGCGTTAAATATGGATTCGGGTGTTTGTATACGGCGCTGAAATTCCGGCTTGGGAAGATGGGGATCATTAAGTCTCGGATATTCCCGT
>JAGLHQ010000243.1 GCA_023143375.1 Planctomycetota bacterium | reverse complement strand
TACTTGAAGGATGGCCTCATAACAGTCCACAGAGATTCACAGAGAAAATAAAAGAGAAAGAAAAACTCCGGAAAAGTGTTTGCTAAAGTTGTGTATCTGAAATAGTATGAATACTGGTTAGGAATTGGATATGGGAATAAAAAAGGTTCCTGACACCTTTTCTTTATCCGATTTATTTATTCAAGGGAGAATATGATGGGCCAGAATGGTAACATGAAATTTGCGGGATATGCTCTGAATCCAGAAAAGAGAGAGAAAGAAGTTAAAGAGGACTGGGGGCCTAAAAAGGAAAGACCTGATTCTAAATCAAGAACAGCCTATCACCGTGACCGTGACAGAATCATATGGTCAACAGCTTTCAGACGAATGCAAAATAAAACACAAGTATTTGCACACGATGACAGTGATCATTTAAGGCGGCGATTAACTCATTCTATAGAAGTAGCAGGTATAGCTTGTTCTATTGCCAGAAGGCTTAAGCTAAACGAGGTGGCAACGGATGCTATTGCGCTTGGACATGACATTGGCCATGCACCATTTGGACACGCTGGCGAAAATGCACTCAATGACATCTTAAAGAAATATGATCTACCGAAAAAATTTGAGCCACCTATTCCTATTAATGGCTTTGATCATTGCGCTCATGCCATAGAGGTGTTATCTCGCATAGAGACCCTTAACGGGACAAACCCTGGCCTTGGTCTTACTTTTGATATCAGAGACGGAATACTAAAGCATATTTACCATACGGAGAGAACCGCCAAAGAGCTTAAAGAAAGGCCTTTTTCTGCATTGTCCGAAATTGTAAAGTGTGAGAAATATAAACTGTATGGATGTAATTATGGTTCTCTAGAAGCACAGTGTGTATGGTTCGCAGATAAATTGACGTATTTATTTGACGATTTGGAGGATGCCATTAGAGCCAATATATTCAATTTCGATATCATAAAACAGCGAAAAATACTTAAATCGCTTGGCGATACTTTAAAACCTTTAATTAGTAAAACCCCAAATGTTGACGTAGAAAATAGAATTAGAATAGCTATGGAACCGCTTGACTGCTATATTATTAGAACCGTTCGAGCTTCTGGTTTAGATCGGGTTTTGGGCAACAAATTCCAAAATCATTACAAGCCAGAAGGCATGAAAAAGTTATACGTTAAGTCTGATGAAATTCAAGAAAATCACCCTGGTGATGGCATTAGACAATTCCTCTTCTGGAGAAATAAAGCCATGACTGTGATGATAAATGATTGTGTTGAGGCATCACAATTGCGTATAACTAAAGCTGGAATCGGTTCAGTGAAAGATGTTTTAAATCGGGAAGAGCGACTGATTGACGTATCAGATGATTTGAAAAATGCTTGGAGAGACAGTGATGAGAGTTTCTATGAAAAAGCAATGTATAAGACTTTATTTGAGCACCGAATGGTTCTTAAACATGCTTACAATGCAGAGCAAAAGATTCGTAAGTTGTTTAAGATTTACCGCCAAGAAAATGGATACAAATTAATCCCCGAAGATTATAAAAAGATTACGGAAAAAAACTATGATTTCTGTAAGTTCAAGGTAACTTACAAAGATCGCAAAGGTGAAGTCAAGGAGGAAGATGCTATAAAAATCATAACTATCACAAATTATATTGCTGGAATGTCAGATGCATATGTAAACCAAATACTTAAAGAGTACATCATATCGTAATAGTTGTTATGTATTTATACTTATAGATAGAAAGTGTAAAGAAAGTTATGTCTAAAGTTTTTCTTGTGGCTTCGGGAATGTTGTCTTGCAAAAAGAAAACAAATGTTTTCTCAAAGAAACAATGTTATGTAAATTATGGCATCCTCAGATTAGCATCAGTATTATATGAATCAGGCATTGACGCCATGGTTGTACAAGGCCTTTTTCGTTCACCAACGGAAATAGTATCACGCCTTGTTTCTCTAGGTTATAGTGGCAGTGAGCACCCATTACTCGTATCTGTCCCTACATTTTTTGCGGTGCCATGGGCGACTGAATTTAGCAGACTAATTAGACAACAGTATCCAGATCAGCAAATATTCATTGGGGGACAGTGGGTGGTGAACAATAGGGTTGACTGGATTTGTGAAAAAATCCCTGAGGCAGATCTTGTAATATGTGGTACATCCGATGATCATATAGTAGAGTTGACAACTACACATAATAATAAATTCCAAACTACTTATAAAGGTAACAAGTATTTCGTTGCAAATTCAAAAATGCCAAAATCATTTTTGAGATACGAGTTATTGGATGAAGCACACAGATTTCATCCAAGCATAGAGGTTTCGCGAGGGTGTGGAAGAGGTTGCAGTTTTTGTATAGAAGGAAATATTGGATTGACACCTTTACAGGAGCCTAGTTTAGTTGTAGAAAACTTGGAATATCTTCGTGGCTTTTACAACCACGACTCTTTTTATACGTATTTTCAAGCATCGAATTTTTGTCCAAACCAAGAATGGGCATTGCAATTATACAGAGAGTATGAAAAGAATCATCTGGATTCTCTTTGGAGGTGTGAGATACGAGTTGATACAATCAATCCTAAAACGTTAAATTTATTGGCAAAAAGTGGCTTGAGAGTTATTGATGTCGGCTTAGAATCAGCAAGTAAATCGCAACTTAAAAGAATGAAAAAAACAAAAGATCCCGATTTATATCTGAAAAAAGCCGACATACTATTAAGGGCTGCTTCAAAATCAGGCATATTGGCAAAATTGAATATTATGTTTTATCCAGGGGAAACCCATAAGACAATCAATGAGACAATTTCTTGGCTAAGGCACAGAGAAGAATTAATACAAGGCGTATCTGCTGGTTCCCTGATTCTATTTGAAACTAAAGATAAAATAAAACCGGCAATAGACGAGTTCGAAAGCCTTGGAACTTCACTCGCAAAACCTAATCCAGATGACCCTGAAGGAGTGAATAGATTAAATTTAAGTAATGAAATAAGTTTTGACGTAGCAGAAAAATATTCATCAGACATCTGTAATATGTTAATGTCTGATAAGGATTATTTTGACTTAAAATCTTTCTGCTATTTTCCTAGAAATTATAATTATAGTGATTTTCAAGCGGATATAGAAGAGACTCGTTCAACGAATGCTTTGGATTTTGAGGAAATTATATACATATAGTAATTTAGTAATAGGCGCACTAAAATAGAAGACCTGTTACCCAGAGGGTGTAAAATAAACTGTGTAAATGGTCATAAAAATGTTAACCTATTGTTGAAAGGTATTTACTATGGCCAAGCAGACACCGGAAGAAAAACGTAAGCATGAACTTATTGACGAATTGATCAAGGGCTTTTAATTTACTATTTTCTATTGACTATTTTTCCGCCTTTGTCGGTGGGATTTTTCTTCTTGTTTTTAACAGCAACCCCGCCCGTACAACATTTTGCATCTAAGCGAATTTAACCTGCTCATTTCTCATTCTCCAAAGGTGATAAAGTATCATTTTTCCACGAACCCACAATCGAACTCTGTGCAATGTTCTAACCCAGTGCGGGAGCGGTTTTAGTCCACATGGAAAGCATACCAGATTGCCGAACATTCTCTCGATGCTTCGACGTGCAATGATAAGGGACTTGCCAAACTGCCGCTCTAAAAGTTCTCTCGATCTGATACGATATTTGCTATGGCGACGATGACCTAACGCCTTGCCGGGTTTGCGTGCAGCGACAAGTTGGATCGATCTTTTTGATGCTGCCTCATAAAGTTTGTTACTGTCGTACGCAGTGTCACCAACCAGATAGCCACCACGATCAAGGCCGGCTACCAAGTCAACTGCAACCGTAGGTTCGCCATGGTTCATTGAACGAATTGTCCATTCCACGAAACCCTGGTTTAAGTCACTCACAGCATAGAGTTTATAACCTTTGCATATACATGAAGCACCAAAACCGAAGGCAGATTCACTGTCTTTACTTGCTCCGCCAATCGCTAACGGCTTGCCATCTATCCACCTGCATACGCTGCGAGGTGACCTATTGACCAAGCTTTTCTCCATCTCGGCAAGCAGCTTTTGTAATTCAGGCCTACGCAAACGTCTTGTCATTGTTGATGGGTTTGGCAGAAGCCGCCTTCTATAATATATGGGCCAGTTTTTTTTCTTACATGCCCAGTAGACAGGTCTGTCATGAATGACCGCCCACATGTACGTTAAGATAATGTCACCGTCTGTGTAAGTTGCTCTTTTAATTGTTTTTCCCTTAGCCATTTTGGTTACTAATTTGTATACTTGTTTCCAGAGTTCAGCTTCCATAATCATCTCCTATTTGACGTGAAAATCCATTTAGGAGTATTATGGAGGCTAACTCTTTCTAGCGCAAGTATTTAAATGTCCTGGCGCAAAATGTTGGAAGGACGGGGCTAACCGATTTGGAGGCCCAGCGATACCGGGCGTTTATTTTAAATTGTTTTTTTGTTGTGTTTGCGTTATGATTGGTTGCTACGGACTTCTTCCTTTATCCTCTGAATATGTCCCCTGCCCAAAGCTTTTACTTCACATCCAAGCTCAAAGTATCGCCTGATCCTGTCGTCATCCAGTATGCCAAAACAATCTATAACCGCTATAGGATTTTGTGCCCATTTTACAATCGTATCGGGATCAAGCTCCATATACGGTGCGTGTGGTACTGCCAGGATGACCGCCTCAATACCTTTCAAAGCAGTTTGCAGATCGTCCTGAACAGTAATATCTGCCAACCCCTCCTGGTTACGGAAAAATCTTGACCATGACTGTTCTGGAGAGGGATATACATCTTGTTTTTCCAGTTCGTACCAGTGCTCGAGGTAAGGGTCGTGAACTTTCATCTCAGCACCCATTTCGGTAAGTTTTCGCATGATTATTTCCGAACCGCTGTATCGCGTATCCGCGACATCCTGCCTATAACTTGCTCCGCAGACAAGAATTGCGGCTCCTGCTATATATCGTCCCATATTACGCAGTGCATCGCGTGTAAGTGTTGCAACGTGCAGCCCTCTGGTATCGTTAATATCGATCGCTGCGGTTGTGATCTTAAAAATATCATCGTCAAAACCCAGCAAATGTTTGTATGCCCAATATCCGAGCCCTCCATCTTTTGGCAAACAATAGCCACCTATTCCCGGACCGGGGAATATCATATTGCTGTGAGTCGGTCTCATTTTAATTGCATTTATAACTTTTATAAGATCGACACCGTTTCTCTCTGCGAAAAGGCTCCATTCGTTTAAATATGCAAGTGTTACCGCCCTGTATGAGTTTTCCACGATCTTTGTCGTCTCTGATTCAATTGGACGATCCATAACCGTAAGCGGATAATCATCGGTATTAAGTACTTCTCTTAAAAACTTTTCAACGCGCTGACGTGCAGGTTGATCGCATCCGGAACAGACTCGCCAGAAATCACGTATCGACGATACGTATTCCTTTCCCGGCATGACCCGTTCAAAGCTGTGTGCCAAAATCGGCTCAGAATCAATACCGCGATTTTTAAAAGCTTTTTTCATAATTGGCCATGCAACAAATTCCGTTGTGCCAGGTGCGACCGTTGTTTCTATGAGAGTCAGGCATTCTGCTTGTACCTTTTGTCCAATAACCTTTACGGTCGCTTGAAGTGCAGCCATGTCAGCCTCACCTGTTACGAGATTTCCCAGATCTTGCTTTAGATAATCACACTGAACATCTACTACAACACAATCGGCGAGTTTTAGGCAATCACTATCAAAAGTTGCGGTAAGAGTTTTCTTATCAAGAACGCATCGAGCGATCATTGGTTCAACTTCGGGGTCCTCTGCTTTTACCGGTGATTCGCCTCTGTTTAGCATCGGTATCTTCCAGTAACTTCTAACACTCGGGCGCTGGCAACCGATGACAAACTTGCTTGGGTTGCCAGTTTCTTTGTCCACCGTATCTGCAACAATGGCGGCCATAACCGCTCCTACAAAACCAACACCCATGACTACAACTATTTCTTTGCCCTCATTTCGAGCCTGGTCCACTAGCGCTTCAAGACGTTTCAACTCTTGTGCATATTCCTTAGCGCCCGGAATAGGAAATTGTTCTCCGCTGGGACTTGCTGAGAATTCGCTCATTAAAACCTCCTTAAAATAATAATTTGCATAGCAAAACATTACTGAAACAGGCAATTTTTGCAAGAATTATGTAAATCAGTAATTTGAAAAACCGCGTAGGAAGCGGTTGCACCCATCGGTTTCCTTCGGAAAAGGCCGCCGCCGAAAGCAGTATTAACCTGCGGGCGTTTTTATTATGCTTTCATTGCGTTTAGTTTTTTTGCGAGCCTTGACTTCATTCTTGAGGCGGTGTTTTTGTGCATTGTGCTTGTTGCCGCGACCTGATCGATGCTCTTTGTAAGTGCCGTGAACTGCGTCTTTGCAACATCGGCTTGTCCGGATGCGATGGCATCTTCAAACTTTTTGATCTGTGCCTTAACCGCACTTTTGCGTCCGCGGTTGATCATTCTACTTTTGATGTTCTGTCTTATTCTTTTTTTGGCAGATAACGAATGCGCCACATTAAACTCCTAATCTAAAAAATCTTTTAATACTCTTAATTTACTCCGTCCGGTTATTTTTGTTCAGTCCTTTAGTTTCTCAGCTTATCGACGCGCTGCGCGACGTCTTTATAGTTAAAGTCCATCTGTGCCAGCTTTCTGTATATTTCGAGAGCTTTATCGGGCTGGCTGTTCTCTTCGTAACTTCTTGCCAGATTGTATCTAATATCCTTGCCTATCTTGCTGTCAACAACATCGCACGCATCCAAAGCGTTTTTAAAGATGTCGATCGCATCTGCGTACCACTCCTTATAGAAGAAGCACATTCCCGTCTTGTCCATCGCCGCGAGCTTGTGCCTTGGGTCGCTTCTTGCCTCCTGAAAGAGGGGCAGCGCCTCGTCGTACTGCTGGTTTACCAGGAGCCGAAGTGCATACTCGTACTTTAGATTCAAGTCGGTCGGGTAATTCTCCACACAAAGGAGGTAATGTTCAAGCTCTAATTTGCTTAATTTTGCGAGAATATTATCAAATGCCAGTTTTAGCTGCTTATTTTCCGGGTCGGCATCGAGTTCGGCTTTTGCGGAACGCAGTATAAATCTGAGTTTTTTTACGTTTATTTCGCCTAAACGGTGCTTGAACCCAAAGTCCTTTGTTTTTTCATAACTCTTTTTCAATAAGTCAGTTGCATATTCAAAGCCTTCATCTGTCTCAAGATTTAAATATGCCTGCGCCAGGCCGTAGATATTTACTTCGAGGTCGGGATCCTGCCGGTAAGTTTTTTTTGCGTCTTCGAGGGCATTTTCCCTGGTTTTTTCACTTTTTATTAAATTGTCCTGCTGCATTAGCTTTTGCTGCTTTTCTGCGTCCTTTATTGAGCCCCTGAAGTCCTCTGTTTGTCCATACTTTCCGTTTTTTACGGTCATCCTCGCACAGAGATCCTTTATTTCGTCGTCAAGTTGTGCATTTTCCGGCTTTAGCTTCAGAGCAAGTTTGCATGCCTGTATCGCTTCTTCGAATAGCTCAAGCTGTAGAAATGCGTCCTTGAGAAATATGTACACTGCGTATGAGGGATTTTCTTTCTGTCTGTTGACCTTATAAAGTGTGTATGCGGTCCATGTTGCGGTTTTTGGGTATCTTCCTTCGATACACGCTTTTAGGAGCATTTTGAGATATGAAACGTTGTCCGGATCCTTTGCCAGAAGATATGATGCGTTCAGCATGTCTTCCAGGGGCGTCTTTCCCTGTCGTCGTTTTACGTTATCGACCACCGAGGGCTTTTTTTCGCCTCTTTCTGTGCGAATGAAAGCGAGCTTTCTTAGTGCCAGATGGCCCTTTTCCAGCTCGTCAGGCGCACGTTTTAGGCCTTCGAGGTACATTTCGATAGCGTAATCAAAGTTATTTGTTACGACCACTTCCTCTGCACGCTCGAAAAAAGCTGCGGCTTTTTCGCCGCTGTTCTGTATTTCTGGCTCACTCATAATACTTACTTCGCAATAATTAAGGTCTTTGAACCCAACATGCTACAAACCTAAGGGGGGTTTTGTCAATAAAATAAATCGTAATCGTTGGCGGACTTTTTGACAGGATAACAGGATAAAAATACAGATAAGGATAGAAGTAAAACGAAAAACGGAAAGTGAAAGAATTATAGTCATCCTGTGATCTTGTCAGAAAAGAGAGTTTAGAATGATTAACAGGAAAAAACGGTGGATGGTTACAATAAATCCTTGTTTAAATCGACGATATATGCTAAAAAGTCCACAGTTATTAATGTTAACAGGTAAACCCCCAAACAGGAGATATATAGAAATGCTATCGGCACTTGAAAAGTATGACCCGCAAATTTATGAACTTTTGACACAGGAAAAAGCGCGTCAAAGCGGATCGCTTCGGCTTATTCCTTCTGAGAACTACGTATCCAAGGCAGTGATGCAGGCCAGCGGGAGCTGCCTGACAAATAAGTACGCCGAGGGTTATCCTAATAAGCGTTATTATGAGGGTCAGCAGGTTACGGATCTTATCGAGAGCATTGCGATCTTGCGCGCCAAGAAGGTTTTCAAGGCCGAGCACGCGAATGTTCAATCTTATTCGGGATCTGTTGCGAACCTTGCTGCTTATGCTGCGTTGCTTGAGCCGGGCGATACTATCATGGGTTTGTCGCTTCCGAACGGCGGACACTTAACGCACGGGTGGAAGGTTAGCCAGACGAGCAAGATATATAACTCGGTTCAGTATGGAGTTGACCCGGCGACGGGGGTGTTCGATTATAATAAGATCGAAGAGCTTGCGAAAAAGATTAAACCTAAAATGATCATCTCGGGAGCTACGGCTTATCCGCGTGAGATCGATTTTGAAAAATTCGGAGAGATCGCCAAGAGCGTCGGCGCGTATCATCTTAGCGACACAGCCCACATATCGGGTCTTATTGTGGCGGGCATTCATCAGAGTCCGGTGCCTTTCGCGGATATTGTTTCGACGACGACGCATAAGACTCTTCGTGGTCCGAGGGGCGGGATGCTATTGTGCAAGGCCGATCATGCGGCGAAAGTCGATAAGGCAGTGTTCCCCGGGTTACAGGGCGGACCTCACATGCACACGATCACGGGTATCGCAGTTGCGATGGCAGAAGCGGATACGCCGGAGTTTGTCGAGTATGCAAAACAGATCGTCAAGAATTCGAAACGGCTTGCGGAAAAGCTGCTTGAGTATGGGTTCGATCTTGTCTCAGGCGGAACCGATAACCATCTGCTGCTGATCGATCTTCGTAATAAAGGCGTTACGGGCAAGAAGTATGCCAAGGCTCTGGACAGGGCGAAGATAGTCAGCAACTATAATACGATCCCGGGCGATCCGGCTCCGCCGTTCAATCCGAGCGGTTTGCGTATGGGTACGCCGTCGGTTACGACGCGGGGAATGAAAGAAGAACAGATGGATTGCATCGCCGATTATATGAAGCGGATCGTCGAGAATATCGACAATGAGACAGTGATCGAGGATGTCGGCAAGGAAGTGCTGCTGCTTTGTTCGCAGTTCCCTGTGCCGGATCACTTTATCGCGTAAAAATTAAAATGAAAAATTATTTATTGTTACGATTAATTGCTGCTCTCGCAGACATGCCGCAGAGAAAATCGTAACGATAATTATTTTGCCCACAGAGGTTCGAAGAGAAAAGCAGAAAGAGTAACAAAGGGTCAAAAACCGGATGCACTTGTAATGCCTTGAAGCTATGGTTTAGGTAGCTTCTAAAAAGGCACCTGACGCTTTTGATTTCTCCTTAAGAATATAGCAAACTTCCCCTGTCCCACATTTTATTGATCGTCTAAATTGCTCTAATATCATTTGCCTTCTCATTCTACATCAATTGGTTTGCTTGGTCATTGTTTGTTATTTTCATATTTTTGGCATCGTAGTATAGTTTTGACTGTGTTCTTTTTGCAAGGTTTCCCAGCAAGACGAATTCTGTTAATCGGGCTGAGTATGCAAAGTCAGCGTTCGCCTTTCGTCCTTGCTTAATAGCATTAACCCATTCCATTTCGTGTGAGGTCGTTATACGGGGCAGTGTTTTTTGCGGCCTCTTGTAAGCTTTCATCTTTGCTTCGGGGACGATGCGCGGGCTGTCGGCGTAGATGCCGCACATGATCGTGCCCTTGTCGCCCTTAAACAGTATGCCTCCTTCTGCGGGAAGTCTGCGTCCGTCCTCAAGCTCTTCCGGACGCGGAGCCCGAATACCTTCGTACCAGGTAAGCTTAACCGGCGGTAAGTTTTCGCGAGCGGCAAAATAATAGTTCACTATCGAAGAGATAGGGTGCGTTTGTTCGTTTAGATTGGAAACCGTAGCACTTATCGCCGTCGGCTGATCCAGCTTTAGCGCCATGAAAACCGAATCAAGCGTATGAACACCTCTATCGCCCATCATACCACAGCCGAAATCATACCACGCGCGCCATCTGCCCGGGTGATAGGTCGGGTGATAATCTCTATAAGGAGCAGGGCCAAGCCAC
>JAGLHQ010000242.1 GCA_023143375.1 Planctomycetota bacterium | reverse complement strand
CCGGGCGGGTAGTAGGCCAGCGAACACCATGCGTCGACCTTTTCGATCTTGCCGATGGCTCCGTCCCATATCCATTCGCATATCAGCTTTATACCCTCAGCCGAGTGGCCCTGTATTCCCATCTGGGTTACGACGCCGGTTTGTTTGGCAACGCGTGCAACATGGCGGGCTTGCCTGATGGTATGGGTGAGCGGCTTTTGACAGTAAACATGTTTGCCCGCTTTCATGCTGTCGATCGTTATCATCGCGTGCGTGTGGTCGGGCGTCGCGATCATAACAGCGTCAATGTCCTTTTGGTTTTGCAGCATCTTGCGATGATCCTTGTATCGCTTTGCTTTTGGATACCTGTCAAAAACTTTTGCGGCGTATTGATGATCGACGTCACACAACGCAACAATATTCTGGCTTTCGAGTTCTCTTAGATTGTGAAACCCCATCCCGCCTACGCCGATGCCGGCGATGTTTATTTTGTCGCTGGGAGCGGTGTGGCCTGCGCCGCCCAATACGTGCCGCGGAACAATTGTAAAAGCCGTCACAGCCGATGCGGCTTTTATAAATTGCCGTCTGGTTACATTCTTATTTTGCGCCATTTACATTCTCCAATTTCAATTGGTTATTCCAGCGAAAGCAGGAATGTCCATTATACAATTAAAACTTGCTCTATTTAGACAAACCGTTAATCAAGTAGTTAGCACCCTAAAGGGTGTCTACAAGGCATCCCCGGGTGGGACAGAATGCCCTGATGTTTTCTTCGGGTGTGTTTTGCGGAACCTCACAACCGGGCATCAGGATAAAACGCGATCCGCCTTTATTAATACAATCTGTCGCGGCCTCTGCAACGTCCTGCGGCGTCCCTTGTAGTAAAACAGCAGCGGGATCGAAGTTGCCGCACAAGGTGACATCGTCGCCAACTTTTTGCCTGGCTTCGTCCAGCGGAACCATCCAGTCAACATCGATAACATCTGCACCGGTTTTTGCCATAAGGCCGATGATCGAATTTATGTTGCCGCAGATATGCAGTTTTGCAACAGCGCCTGCGTTGTGGATGGCATCGATAAGTTTTCTTTCCAACGGCAGCACGCAGCTTTCGTAAAGCTTCGCTCCTACCAGGCTGGCGGCAGCGTCACCTATACCGATCATATCTGCACCGGCTTTGATCTGAGCGACCGCAAAATCGATCGCATTCTGCGTGATGACCTCCGCGGCTTGTGCGAACACATCAGGCTTATCGATAAGATCGAGCATCGCATTTTCCATGCCCCGCAGGTCGGCATACTCTGCGAGCGGCCCCTCGACCCAACCGAGAACGCTGTGTGTTGCACCGACTTTAACAGCCATCGCAGCGACACTGTCTACACGCTGCTGCATACGATCTGACAAAGCGATGTCAAGCGGCTTTAGCTTGTTAATGTCTTCGGGCGCATTGATCAATAGTCCTTTGGGTTTGCCGACGCCTTGTTCGGGATAATCAAACTGCATCCCATAGGCACTGGCTTCACGCCACGGATCGCTGATGGCACTGACCTGATCGATATTAAAGGCGTCTGTGACAGCAAGCTGTGCCTCGACTAAAACCTCGCCGTCCAGATAGAAGTCTCTGTAAGTTCGGCCGATGAAATGAGCGGCCCGCGCCATAAAGATCGGCGTTACCGGCGTTCGATCATGAGGCTTACCTTTTATAGCGGCTGTGATTCTTTCTTTCGATGTCATAGTATCATTATAACCGGCTATACTTCCCAGTAAAGTTTTTCTTCGTATTTGTAGTAGAATCTTCCGAGCAGGTGACAGAGTGTGATCACCAACCATAGAAATCCTATTCCCGATACAATCTTAAACATAAGCATCCCGAGTAATGTTTCAACAATATTTGGTTTTGTTACTGCGGTTGCTGCTACGGCGCCTATGGTGATCATTCCTATAAGCAAATAGTATCCTATGCTGAGCCCGTAAAACAGAATTACCAACCCAATGTACTGTGGTAATGTGCTGATGATCGAGCGAATTAACAGCCACGGGTTAAGGGCCTGCAAAGAATCGAACAGTACCATCGCAAGGACGCCCATCGGAAAAAATGTGATCCCATAGACTATCATGAAAATGAATAGCGGGCGGTTTATCTCGGTTTCAGTGAAA
This sequence comes from Planctomycetota bacterium, assembly GCA_023143375.1. Classification (GTDB taxonomy): domain Bacteria; phylum Planctomycetota; class Phycisphaerae; order Sedimentisphaerales; family Anaerohalosphaeraceae; genus JAFGKL01. The sequence goes on along the minus strand of JAGLHQ010000242.1, from coordinate 5,201 downwards.
CCGCAATAGACATAATAGATTATGGCAGGTCCAATGAAAAACACGCAGGTTGCCAGCACTTTTAGGTATTGCCAAAACTCTTCCAACAAGTCAAAGCCTTTGTTAAAAGCATTGGGGGCTCGTAAGTTTCCTTCGGCGCTGTCGCGGATGCATTCGCAGCAATACCAGTATATATACAATGTCAGCAAAAGGCTCGCGAGAAAGCCAAGGAGCCCGCCAAAGACCGCGATGATATTGCCAATGACAACAAAAATAATGTTAAGAATCCCTGACACGCTGGCTGGGTAGAGCAGGATGTCGATGGGCCATGGGAGTTTGCGTTGCGGTTTTGGTTCGTTTTGCAAACTTACTCTGCGTACATCGGTAAGCGGCTCTTTGGGTTCTTCAGGAAGGGCCGGTCTTTCGACCTCTACGGCATCACCTACAGCGAGAACGGACAGGTCTGTGCCGCCTCCGAACATATCTTCGCCGTCGGCGTAATCTTCCGCTAATTTTAGGGGTGTATCATCGAGCATGTTGTCTGAGATCGCTTTTGGGGCGGGAGCAACGGCAGCGACGGTGACAACGCAGATGTTTTCGCATTTTTTGCATTTTACGCGTTTTCCCACGTGGATAGCGGCTATAGCGATTTTCTGGTTGCATTTGTCACAGCGGAACTTAATAACATCGGGATCGGGGGCTTCTGCGATCTGTTGGCCTGATGGGATGCGAACCGGCTGTTTGCACTTGCTGCAGCGTGCCTTTTTGCCGGCATAATCGTCCGGTGCGCCGATTCTGTGGCTGCAATTAGGACATTTAAATTTGATCATCACTTTCTCCCAAAGTGCGCTATTTGCGAAAAACTTCGCTGTTGGGCCCGCCTATACCAGATTTATTTTAGCGGAAATCGGGCGATTGTCAACAAAAAACTGCTTTAAACGCTTTGCTTACTTGACTTTGTGACAATTATTTGAGATACTGCTAAACTTAAATTTCAGAATGTTTTAACAGTTATCGTTTGGAGCGAAAAATGAAAGCAACGGATATGAAAAAAGGCCAGACAGTTCTGGTTGACGGTGTTCTGTATGTCGTGGTTAACTACCAACACGTAAAGCTTGGCAAGGGCGGCGCGATCTATCAGACAAAACTTAGAAACCTCACCGACGGAGGCATCCGTGACATCCGTCTTCGCTCCGACGAACAGATCGAAGAGGCATTCCTCGATAAACGTAAATTCGAATACCTGTATTCATCGCCGGGCGAACATGTGCTGATGGATATGGAAACGTTCGACCAGATATATCTCGACGACGATGCCTTCGGCGACGGCCCGAAATATCTAAGAGCAAACGAACAGCTTTTGGTAAGCATGTACGAAGGCAAACCGGTTGTAGTGGAACTTCCTAACACCGTCGATCTTGTCATCGCAGATACCGCACCTGAGATCAAGGGGGCAACAGCTACCAACCAGACCAAGCCTGCAACAATGGAAACAGGTCTTGTTGTTCAGGTGCCGCCGTTTATCAAGGTCGGCGAAAAACTTCGCATCGATACCCGCACCGGCGAGTATGTAACAAGAGTTAAAGACTAATTTAAAATATATAGCATAATACCTTACTTCGTCGATAGAGAACTATGGCATTTAACTTTGGCAAACTGCTGGTAAACATATTCGGATCTCGTAACGAGCGCCTGGTCAAAACATACATGCAGACTGCGCTGCAGGCAAAGGATTTCGAAGAAAATGCGATGGCGTTTTCCGACGAAGAACTTAAAGCCAAAACCGCAGAGTTTAAAAAAGCCATCGGCAATGGAACAAATCCCGAACAACTCCTTCCGGAAGTTTTCGCAGTTGTGCGCGAGGCTGCACGCAGGAACGTCGAAATGCGCCACTTTGACGTCCAGCTCGTCGGCGGACACATTCTCTACGAAGGGAAGATCGCGGAGATGGCAACCGGCGAAGGTAAGACGCTGGTAGCGACGCTGGCATCGTACCTGGTTTACCTTACCGAAAGAAAAGTTCATGTCATAACCGTAAACGACTACCTCGCTAAGCGTGACGCCGAGTGGATGACACCGGTTTATAACGCCCTTGGCCTAACCGTCGGCGCGATACAATCGGAGATGGATACGTCGGGGCAGGAAAGAAAAGACCAATACGCCTGCGATATCACTTATGGAACGAATAACGAATTCGGGTTTGATTATCTTCGCGATAATATGAAGACGTCTATCGAGCGGATGGCACAGGGACCGCTGGATTATGCGTTGATAGATGAGGTTGACTCGATCCTGATCGACGAAGCACGCACCCCGCTTATCATATCCGGCCCTGCGTTTGACGATGTAACACGATACAAAAAAGCGGACAACGTTTGCCGGCAGATCATGGCCTTGCAGTCCGGCAGGGATAAGCTTAAAAAGAAGATCGACAAAACAATGCGAACCATCGCCAATGCAGAGGGCGAATATTCCGAAGCGAAAAAGGCGAAAGACAAGGACCGAATGGCCCAGGCACAAAAGGTTATCGACGAAAGTGCCGCAGAGCTTGGCGCCGACGAAGCCAAAGTCGAAACGATGACAGAATACTTCGAAGTCGAGTACGATCGCAAAGCGGTACACCTGACGCATGACGGTATCGGTGCGGCACAGGATATCGCAGGCGTCGGATCGTTCTTTACCGGATCGAACATGGACTGGCCACACTTGCTGGAACAGGGGCTGCGGGCGCATGTTGTGTTCGAGAAGGAGAAAGAATACGTCACTATGGACGGTAAGATCGTCATCGTCGATGAGTTTACCGGGCGATTGATGCAGGGCAGACAGTGGTCCGACGGATTGCATCAGGCAGTCGAGGCGAAAGAGAACGTCCAGATCAAGGAAGAATCGCAAACGCTTGCGACGATAACGCTGCAAAACTTCTTTAAGCTTTACGGGCAGATCGCCGGTATGACCGGAACGGCGATAACCGAAGCCGAAGAGTTCGTCAGCATCTATGGGCTGGAAGTGATCGTGATCCCAACGAACAAGCCATGCGTAAGGGACGACCGCGACGACGCGATATACAAATCTATGAAGGAAAAGTTTAACGCCATCGTCGAAGATATCTTCGAGGCCAGCTCGGCAGGCATACCCGTGCTGGTTGGAACCATCAGCATCGAAAAGAGCGAAGCTATCTCGCGGGCGCTGACAAACAAGTACGGCCTTGACCACGAAGTCCTCAACGCAAAGCAGCATCAACGCGAGGCGCATATCGTTGAAAAGGCCGGGCATCAACACGAAACAGGAAACGGGCGAATGTTCGGTAACGTCACCATCGCAACCAATATGGCTGGTCGAGGGACGGACATCAAGCTTGGCGCCGGTATTCTCTACGAAGTAGTTAAGATAGAAGAAAGCACTTCCGAAAGAGGCGTCGAATTATATACGCTCAAGCAAAACGGCACTGGAAATCTGATCTCTTTTAAATCGACAGACCCCTTAGCCGGCGTTTTCTGCATACAAAGAGATCAGAAGTGGGTTGGCGGGCTGCATATCGTCGGAACCGAACGACACGAATCCAGGCGGATCGATAACCAGCTTCGCGGACGTGCGGGCAGACAGGGCGATGCGGGATCGACTATCTTTTTCCTCAGCTTTGACGATGACCTGATGCAGATCTTCGGCGGAGAGAAAATTTTAAAACTCCTGAGCCTTATCGGATGGGAAGAAGGAGAACCGATATATCACCCCGCCATCAGCAAACAGATCGCAAAGGTACAGCAAAAAGTCGAAGAACGAAACTACGAATCGCGAAAATCACTGCTCGACTACGACGAAGTGATGGATTACCAGCGAAAGATATTCTATTCGCGCCGGCGCCAGATACTCGAAGGAGTGGACCTTAGAAAAACGATCGGCGGGATGATCGAGTCGGTATTAAACAATGCCTGCGATTCGATCCTCGATAAGAACCATGTGCCTAACTGCATCGTCGAATGGGCGTCAAGTAACTTCGGCGTCGAACTTGCAGCAAGCAGGATCGCCAATCAGGAAGCAGCGGACATCGAAGAAATCGTAAAGATACAGGCAAAGAAAAGGGTCGCCAACGAAATCTCAATGTCGCTTGGCGAATACCTTGAAGACTACGAGGACAGGTCCACGTGGAACCTTGAGGCGCTTGCAAAGTGGGCGATGACCGCGTTCGATGCAAGCATCTCTGTAAGCAAGCTAAGGGGTGCTACGCATGAAGAAATAGAAGGAACCCTTATAGCCGCTGCCAAAGAGCAAGTCGATAAAAAGGACTGTTCGCAGATCGATGAGTTTATGGCAGAGGCCTTTGTCGTTACAGCCATCGCACACTGGGCCCGTTCAAAATTCGATATCGAGGTTAGCCCCGCCGACCTTGAGGAGCTTAAGGCCGACGAGGTACGCGGGAAACTACAGGAGCTTATAGAAGAAAAATACACCCAGCGGGAAATCGAATATCCGGTTGACTTTGCGATGAACATGGCGTTCGGGCAGGAAGGCGCCAACATCTACGGCATGGATGCATTAGCAAAGTGGGCGAACGAAAAATACCACGCCGACTTTAGTGCCGATAAGCTAAAGGACACCAAGCCGCGGACGATATACAAAGAGCTTATAGAACACAGCAAAGCGTATAACAACGGAAAACTCACAGAAGAGATCGACGGAAAAATCGCTTCGTGCGATAACGACCGGCTCATAGAATGGGCCAACGAAAGATTCGACGCAAAGCTTAAAGCCGAGGACTTTCAGGAAAACGCTAAAGACGCGATCACCTCAGCCGGCAAACAGTTCTTACGCCGCGAGCTGGCCGACCTTGAAAAATATGTGCTTATACAAATCTACGACAGCACGTGGAAGGACCATCTGTACGCGATGGACCATTTGAAGGAAAGCATTTTCCTCAGAGCGTTCGCCGAGAAGGACCCGAAAGTCGAATACAAGCACGAGGGCTTTAGGATGTTTAACGAGATGCTTGCCACGACAGATGAAAAGGTAGCCTCGACCGTCTTTAAGGTTCACATAGCACCGGGTACGCAAAGACGCGATGTCTACAACGTAAGCGCCGCCAAACACGACGAGGTGGACCAGTTCGCAATGGCAGAGCGCCAAAGAGCAGCGGCGACGGCGCCGCAGGGCGAACAAAAAGTAAAACAGATAAAACTAACCGCCCCGAAGGTCGGACGCAACGACCCATGCCCATGCAACAGCGG
>JAGLHQ010000241.1 GCA_023143375.1 Planctomycetota bacterium | reverse complement strand
AGTGAAAATAATAAGCGGCCTTGCCCGGAAAAGTTCGGTGCTGATTTCGAGATGGATCACCTCTCCGGCGAGCAGATCCGTGATGCGATCCGCGCCGCGGGTATCGTCGGCATGGGCGGTGCGGGGTTTCCGACTCGTGTAAAGCTTGAGCCGAACGATAAAAGCCCTAAGGAAGTTTTGATAATAAACGCCTGTGAGTGCGAGCCTTTTATCACTTGCGATTATCGTGTGATGGTGGAATGGACGTATCAGGTCATCGCCGGTATCAGGCTTGCGAAAAAAGCCGCCGAGTGCCCGATGTGTTATATCGGTATCGAGGACAACAAGCCCGAGGCCATTAAAGCGGTCGGCGATGTACTGAGCATGTGCAGCGATGTAGATAACATCGAGGTAAAAGCAGTAAAGACCAAATATCCGCAAGGCGGCGAAAAACAATTGATCAAAGCGATCTGGGGCAAAGACGTTCCCGTCGGTCAGATACCTCCGATGATCGGTGTTTGTGTGCTGAACGTTGCGACGTGTGCGGCGATCGCGGAAGCGGTAGCGTTTGGTATGCCGCTTACGCATCGGGCGGTAACTGTTACCGGTGAGGGGATTGACAAGCCGGGCAACTTTTATGTTCCGATCGGGACGCCGATAAGCGAACTTATAGAGCATTGCGGCGGATTGAATGAAAAAGCGGCGAAGGTTATTTCCGGCGGTCCCATGATGGGGTTTTCGATAGCGGAGATTTCGATGCCGATCACCAAGACGTCGGGTGCGATAACGGTTCTTACCAAAAAAGATATTACGCTTGCCAAGCACATTAACAGGCAGACGCCTTGTATCAGGTGCGGCAGATGCCTTGATGTGTGCCCTGCTAACATTAACCCGACCAAGATCGCTCACGCGGTTAAGCACGATATGCTTGACGTTGCGGAGAGTTATCATATGGGCAGTTGTATCGAGTGCGGGTGCTGTAGTTATATTTGCCCAGCCAATATCGAGCTTAAGGGATTTATCAATACAGGTAAGGTATTGCAGGCAAGGGCGAAAAGACAAATGGCGAAATAGTTATTAGTTCGGAGTTCGTAGATAAAAGCAGAAGATATTTGGCTGATGCGAGCGTTGCTCAAATACAAAGCCGGAAACGTTTGAATAATTGGAGTTTCGGTAATTCGATATTGTTTCGGATTTCGAATTTAGTATTTAGAATTTCCAGTTTATCTGGGTTAGGATGACAGATTAGATGCTAGAGAATATTTCAGTTTCACCGAGTCCGCATATAAGCAAGTCTCATTCGACTCGCAGTATCATGCTGGATGTCATTATAGGGCTTGTCCCTGCGATGGCGATGGCGTGTTGGTTCTTCCGCGGCCGTGCGGCGATCGTGATCGGAGTGTGCGTGGTCAGTTGTGTTTTGACCGAGTGGGTTTGCAACCTTATCCGCGAGAAGAAAAACAGTATCGACGATCTTAGTGCGGCACTGACGGGAGTTATCCTTGCGTTGTCGCTTCCGCCTGCGGTGGCCGATCATTGGTGGCTTGCGGTCATCGGAAGCGTGTTCGCTATCGCTATCGGCAAGATGGTTTTCGGCGGCCTGGGTTCGAATACGTTTAACCCTGCGATGGCGGCGAGGGCATTTTTGACGGCGAGCTTCGGGGCGATCATGACGACGTGGGCGGTTCCAGCTACGTATGTAGTTCCGCTGACGGATTCGGTGGTTATAAGTGCCGCTAACTCCGATGCTATCAGCCAGGCGACGCCGCTTGCGTGGAGCAAAGAAGCGATCAAGGGCAAAGCAGACGTTGCAGTAACTAACGATATGTTCGCCGCGACGATGATCGGCGAAGTTGGCGGGTGTCTCGGAGAGACTTCTGCGATAGCTATGGTTATCGGCGTGGTGTATCTGTTAATAAGAAAGACGATAGCTATTCACATACCGCTGGCGGTTTTGATATCGGCGTTTGTGTTCGCTTATATCGGCTGGCTTGCGAACCCGGAACGGTATGTTCGGCCCTGGCTGCACTTGACCGGGGGAGGTATGCTGTTCTGTGCGTTCTTTATAGCGACCGATCCTGTGACGGCGCCGCTTACGACTAAGGGGATGTGGATGTTCGGCATCGGCGTCGGAGCTTTGATCATGCTTATCAGGATGGTCGGTGAGTATCCGGAAGGGATCATGTACGCGATCTTAATAATGAACGCTTTAACGCCGATGCTCGACAGGTTCTGTAAGCTTGTTCCTGCGGGAGGTAAAGACAATGAATAAGATGAAATTTTTCATACAGCAAAGCTGGTTGTTGATCGTCGCATCGTTCGGGTTTGGGTTATTGCTTGCGGCGACCAACGCCGCATGGCAGCCGATGATCATCCAGAACGAAAAGGATAAGTTCAACAACCTTGCGAACGATTTGATAAACGAGGCGGTAAGCTTTGACGTTGCGTTGGAAGCGGCACAGATCGATATAGGCAAAGGTAAGATCGTAAGGACCGACATCAAAAAAGCCGTAGATGCTAACGGCCAATGCGTCGGCTGGGCCTTTGTTGCAGAGGGATCGGGTTTTGCGGATAAGATCAGACTTGTTGTTGCAGTCGATGCCGGCGCTGAAAAACTGGCAGGCTTCGGCGTGCTGAGCAGTAATGAGACGCCGGGCTTTGGCGATAAGATCAAGCACGACTTTTTCCGGTTGCAGTTTATGGGCGCACCGGCTGTGCCCCTTGAGCTTAGCAAGATAGGCGACGACGCTGCGATAGACAGCACGATCGTTGCGATAAGCGGTGCGACGGTTAGCAGCGAAGCAGTTGTTAAGATATTGAATGATTATGTTGAGCAGGTCAAGAGCCTGCTGGAAGACGAGGGATCGATATAATGGCAGAAACGAGTTCGAAAATTCAGACATTTACAGCCGGCCTCTGGAAAGAGAACCCCGTGCTGCGTTTGCTCCTGGGCATGTGCCCTGTACTCGCGGTAACGGCGGCGGTTAAACCCGCACTTACGATGGGGCTTAGTGTTATCTTTGTGCTGGTGTGTTCTAATATCGTTGTCAGCCTGATGCGTAATTTGCTTAAGCCGCATTTGCGGATACTGATGTTTACGCTGACGATCGCGACGTTCGTTACTATCGCCGATCTCTACCTCAAGGCATTTATGCCGGAGATGAGTTCGAGCCTTGGGCCGTATATTCCGCTTATTATTGTCAACTGTATTATTATTTGCCGTGCGGAAGCCTGTGCAAGTAAGAACGGGATACTGATCAGCATCGTCGATGCTTTGGGTATGGGGCTTGGGTTTACCGCGACGCTGGTTTTGCTGGCGGGGATCCGTGAACTGCTGGCGACGGGGATGTTCTTCGAGATAGCTGTCATGCCAAAATGGTTCGTTCCGTGGGCGGCGATGGGAATGCCGGTCGGTGCGTTTATAACTCTCGGTTTGATACTGGGTGGTGCGAATATAATAAGTAAGAAAGTTGCAGCATAAGCCAAACCGACTTAGCGCCGATTCGTGAATTTAAAAAGATGACGTAGTGTCATCCCGGCGAAAGCTGGGATCCATTGTTAATTGTAGAAATGGATTCCAAATCAAGTTTGGAATGACAAGTTTTGTCGTAGGGTGTGCTTTAGCACACGCGGAAACTATTATAATAGAAGGCAAATAAAATGGATACACTACAAGTATTGTTGATGGGTTTTATATCCGTTGTGATCGTGAACAATCTGGTGTTTACGAAGTTTTTGGGCATCTGTCCCTATCTTGGTGTCTCCGGCAGGATCGACATGGCGTTCGGTATGGGCTGTGCGGTTACGTTTGTGGTGACCCTTAGCGGGACGCTGACGTGGCTGATCGATAACCTTATCCTGATCCCGTACGGCCTGGAGGTCACAAGGTATGTTTGCTTTATTCTTGTTATCGCAGGCGCGGTGCAGCTTGTTGAGATGTATGTTCGCAAATTCTTCCCGCCTTTGTACGAAAGTTTTGGGATATTCCTTCCGCTTATTACCACCAACTGTGCGATCCTGGGCTTGTGTTTGTTCATTAACCTTTGGGGTATTAGCAATCTGCCGGAAGCTGTTGTTTTAAGCTTCGGTGCAGG
>JAGLHQ010000240.1 GCA_023143375.1 Planctomycetota bacterium | reverse complement strand
CACTATATAATTAACAAGTCAAATGGGTTTTGTGATTTTTTAACAAAAAAAAGAAAATAATCTGCCACAGAGGATAAGAGGAAAAGAGAGAAAAAAGGGAACAGAAAAGAAAGAAAAAGGCTTAAAAAGGTTTAAAAGCGGGCGTTATTATGCAAAATAAACGAAAATAGTAGTTGAAAGGCTCCGGTTCATAGGATTTTCACTGATTTTTTTAAAACAGATAAAAGCTGACAACCGAGTTCTTATTGCCTATTATACCAAAAAGGGAACCCGGTTCCCTTGATTGCGCCTGGAAAAAAAGAAAAGAGGAAGGCCAGAAAAATACGTGTGAGTATCTATCTTGCCCATTTTATAAAAAAGGGGACCCGGTCCCTTCAGTTGCCCTTTGCCTCAGAGGTCGTTTCGTTGTGCCTTTACCTTGTACTTCTGGTGCGGCGCCTACGGGTGACTTTCGTACCCGTTACTTTCTGGCTTCCTCTGGAAGTTGTCACCTCTCCTGTAAGCTTCGCCCCGTCCAGTTTTCCTTCAAAGCTCATTTCGAATTTTCGCTCACCGAATTCCATGGCGACCTTAAAACTCACCTTGTCACCTTCAAGCTCCACCTTCTCAAGGGCGATAGCCCCATATAATCCGCTCATATCCGAGTTGACTTTCAGTCGCTGCTTACGGCTGCCCCGTTCTGACGTAACTTCAAGGTCCCATGTGCCGATAAGCGATTCGCCGATGCGTTTCCCGGCGACCGTGATCTCGCCGGTGTCAGATTTAATCACACCTGAAAACGTACCGCGCTGCACGGTTCCCTCAAACGCCGATTCCCATTGTCGGTCACCCATCTTGCTGTTTCTCTTAAAGCTCAGCTTGCCGCGTTCATAGTTTACATCGCTGACCTGATGTTCACCCTGCCGGCTTTTCCATTCCCCGGCAAGCTTACCTTCCTTGTCAGCGGTAACAACTAGCGTTGACTCAAATTCCCGCTCACCCATCTTCAGCTTCATTTCCCAGATCCCGACAGCCCTGGAGAATCTTGCACTGCGCTCGCCTGTAAGCTTAGACTCACCTCGGTCGCCCGAAAGTATGCCGGAGAGTTTTCCATTCTTGATTGTTCCCGTGAACTTCGATGTGCTGGCTTGACCTTCCCGATTGCGGCGGACCTGTGCAAAACTGAGTTTACTTTCTTCATACGTGACCTCTTTCAGTTCGCTAATTCCCCAGAAACTGATCCACTGACCGACTTGGTTGCCCTCGGCGTCTCTGGAAAATGACAGGATCGATTCCCACTGTCTTCCATTGGAATCGACCTTGACCTGCCAATCGCCGTACAGTCCGCCTCTGCGAGTCCGCGAAGACCGGGCCGGGGCCGGGGCTGCAACAACAGTTGCGGCTTTAGGTTTGACAGACGGTTGAGCCGTTGTTGGTTTGTCTTCAACAACATTTTCAGGTTGACAACCGCTGCAAATAAGACAAAAAGACATAGCTGCAAAAGTTAAAACTATCAGATAATTTTTCATGTTCCGCACCCTTCAATTGATTAAATTGTTGTATTTAAGTCACGAGCTTATTATTCTACTATGATATAGACGCCGAACCACAGCCTTATTGTTGCAAAATTCTAATATTTATCACAAAAACCTCAACATATCGCTTTAAATGCCAGAGCACCTCACATCTTAAATATATAGTTGTTGGGCCAGACGCATGCTTGAGTGCAAACACTTGCGGTATATATGTATTTTAAAAGAATTTCACTCTTGACTTTTAAAGAGATACAGGGTATAGTGAATTGGTGTAGGTGGCATAGATGTCTTTGGAGGGCTGGTCTGCGCTTGTACACTTATTTAGCGAGGTAAAGGTGATATCATTGAATTGCGAGCTAAAATCACGGTCACTATTTGTGCAACCACTAACACCCGGATTATTTTCCTCCCACAACATCGCAAGCGAATTACACCTTAAAAGCACAGCAGGTTTTTTCTGCAAGTGCGATAAATATTGATGTTCTTAATGTTTTTGTAACATTTTAGCGAAGTGTATAACTGGAACCACCAATCAAGCTGCTTACAATGGATCCCAGCTTTCGCTGGGATGACAAGTGGTTTATGACAGTTGGCTAAAGTGTTACATGTTTTTTAATTTATTTTTTAAAAAGGAGAGGTCTTATGAAAAAGTTATTGTTGCTAATTATTGTAAGCTTGCTGGTGGCATCTGTCACAAACGCCACTACGGTGTGGAACCCTGCTGCCAACGATCCACCAATCGTTCCACCGGCTGTGGGCAACTGGAATGAAGATGCAAACTGGACCAATGGAATCCCCGGCTATGGCCCTGATGGCGATCCTAACGATATGCTTGATCCCAAAGCCGTGTTTAATGTAACTGATGCCGCTGAATGTATCGTAACCGATGCACAGTATTGTGATGATCTTGTTCAGGGCGAAGGCGGGCCGGGCGGCGTGATCCGCGTTATGGACGGTGGAAGCCTCACGACCACAGGCGGCTGGATGGGAGTTGGTTTTAATAATACCGCTAAATTGATCGTTGAAAGAGGCGGGGTGTATGATCATGCCGGCCACTTTTGGTGGGGAATGCACACCGGTGCAGACTCGATCGTTGAGATAAATGGCGGGATCATCAACGGCGGACAAAGCTTTGGGCTTGGTGAGTGGTTCGGCGCAGATCCTCTCGATCACGGCCAATGCAAGGTTTACATCAATGACGGTGAGTTGAACGTACATCACTGGACCGGTGAGATCGATAGTGAACATCCCGTGTTTTGGAATGACTCGTTGATTGACATTGGCTTTGGTAAAATGACCATTGATACTGTTCCAGTAGATGAAGTACAGGCTTATATCGACGCCGGTGGATATTTCTTCGGTTTTGGTGATGACACCAACGTGCAGGTAGTCGATGATGACGGTTTTGCTACAATAACCGCGATCGCCGATCCACTGGCTCGGTATCCTACAATGGATGAGACGGTTGCGCCCGGCAGCGTTACTTTGAGTTGGAATAATATCGAGTCGGTTCCTCCTGGTAATCCGGTTTGGGTGGACGTCCGGTTTGGGACGGATGCGTCGCAGGATCCCAACGGTATTTATGCTGATTTCGCCAAGATTGTCGATGCCGGTCAGGATACGGTCAGCGCTGTCGTTTCTACGCTTACCGAGACTACCGAAGGGTTCTACTGGCAGGTTAATACCTATGCGTATGGCGATCCGGCTCACGGTATCTACAACACCGGCGACGACCCTAACCTTTCTGATTGGGCTCGATCTGTTGACGAAGGGATACTAATGGTCTTTCATGCACCGAACGGTCCCTCATGTGCTGGACTGGGCGATCTTAACTGTAGCGGAACTGTCGCCCTGGATGACTTGTCATACATGGCAGGCGTCTGGTTGACAGGCGATCTTACGGCTGATATTGCTTTGCCCGCCGACAACATGGTCGACACACAGGACCTGTTGGTAGTAGCGCAGCAATGGCTCGACGTCAGTCAAGAAATTGCTTACTGGATGTTCGATGAGACCGGCGGCGATGTTGCGTCAGACTCTTCTGTAAATGATTATAATGGCATATTAGTTGATATGGACGATACCGACTGGGTATCCGGAAACTCAGGCAACGCGCTGGACTTTGACGGCATCGATGATTATGTTGCTGTCGATGATATATTTGCCGAGATCGCGGGCAGGGATCTTACAATAAGCGCATGGGTTAAGGCTCCTGCCGTTAACCCCGCCACGCAGTTTATAATATCGATAAACACTGCAGGCGGTGACAATAGATTGTTGTGCGGAACCCAGCCCGGCAGTGACACGTTTAGTTTAGGTGATACTGCATGGCATGATACAACGGCAACGGTGATCGACAACACGTGGCATCACATCGCATACGTTATTGATGATAGCGCTAACGTGATCACTGTTTACGTAGACGGCAGCGATGTTTTGAGCTTTACGTCAGCAGTGTCTATTGCCGGCGACGATTTACTTTCGTTTGGGCAGGAATACGATCCAGGTCTGATAACAGGCGATTTTTATACTGGACAGCTCGATGATGTCAGGATATACGATCGTGCGTTAAGTGAAGCGGAGATTGCGATACTTGCTCAATAAACATAACTGATAGAAGCAGAGATTTGTAATGAAATTAACAATTAAGTTTGTGGTGATAGCGGCATTTTCGTTATTGATAGCCCAGGTCCATGGTGCAGGTGTATCCCTTAGCCAAAGCGACCTGGACTATTACAAAGAGCAGAATACGATCATTGTCAGGAAGCTCGGTTTGTATTTTGATAAAGACAGGCCGGGCTACCATTCCAGCGAGAGAGAGAATGCTTTATACTTAGTTGATGCGCTAACACATTACCCGTCCCCTCATGACGATGCCTTAAAAGAGATGTTTCTCAATAGATATCAAAAAGCACTTAATGGCGTTAGGGAAACGCAGGTCAATACCGGCGCAGTGATATGGAATGTCTACAACTTGGCTTATGTTGTTAAGACCAAGGAAATCACTATTGCATTCGACCTGATTCGCTTACCGCAGTCTTTGAGAAAAGACGGGCAAGAAGATATACATAAGGCCTTGGCAAAAGAAATGGCGGGCCTCTGCGACATCCTGTTTGTCAGTCATATTCACGGAGACCATGCCGATGCTTTTGTCGCCAGAGAATTTCTGAAACAAAACAAACCGGTTATTTCCCCTCCGGATGTGTTTGCAAAGGAAGACTTTTTCCACAAAGTAACACATTGGCCCGTCGATGGTGTAGAAAGAAAGTTTACGGTCCCTAACATAAATACACAAATACTATTGCGCATTTATCCGGGGCATCAGGCGATAACACCTGACACAGCCGTTAATAACAACTTTACCGTCATCACAGCCCCTAATAAAATCACAGTTGCTCATTCGGGCGATCAATCATGGAAAGATGATTTTAAGTGGCTCGATACCGTGCATGAAGATGTCGATATAGATGTGCTTATGATCAACTCATGGACAGCATCTCCTGATAGAGTGGTAGCCGGCCTGCGACCTAAGATCGTCTTGCCCGGACATACCAATGAAATGGGGCATACTATAAAATCTCGTGTTCCATATTGGAAGAGTTATCTTTTCTGGCAAAACAATCTGGAAAGAGCGGTTCATTTATTTTGGGGTGAACCGTATAGAATTGCCGGAAAAACTTTATGTGCAGAAAAAAAGGTGCCTGGATATATCGGCTGCATACCTGCTGAGACCGAAAAGGCAAGATAAATAAGGTGCAAACTTGTGACCAAATGACGGGATTCAGTGCCGCTCGATTCTGCTTACTACCTTACCTCGGATACCCCCTCATTTTTATTTTGCAAAATTTCCCTTGAAACAAAACGTTCGCTTTTGTAGTATTATACCTGCAATGCGACATTTATGTCGTTCTATTTGATCTTTCTACAAAAAAGGGCGCAAGATGGATAAAGACAACAAAAACAAGCACTTAGAGCCGGAAACGGAACATATTCGTGAGCTTAAAACACTGTTCATGATCAACCAGATACTTATGAGCGGTGCGGGGCAAAAGCAGCTCATCGCTGAGGTTCTGGACACGCTTGACAGCGAACTTGGTATGAACCGAGGGACCGTCAGCCTCCTTTCGCCGGACAGCAACGAGATAACCATCGAAGTTGCGCACAACATGCCCGAAAAGCACAAGCGCCAAGTTCGCTACAAGGTTGGCGAAGGGATTACAGGTAAGGTAATGCAAACCGGAAAAGCGATGGTGATACCGAAAGTTTCCGAGGAGCCGCTTTTCCTTAATCGCATGGAAAGACATCCCACCGGCGACGAAGAGCTAAGCTTTATTTGCACACCTATTATGATAGACAGTAAACCGATCGGGACGATATCGATCGACAAACTTCAAGCCGATGCCGATTCGCTTGACATGGATATGCGCACGCTGAGCATCGTTGCAAGCATGATCGCAAACGATGTTAAGGCCCGTTGGGATGCGGCGCTTACGTGCCAGAGACTTGAAGACGAAAACCTGCGGCTTAGGCACGAGCTTGAAGATCGCTTTCGCCCGGAAAACATCATCGGCAACTCAGGTGCTATGCGGGATGTTTACAGCCAGATACACCAGGTTGCCGGCAGCGATACGACGGTAGTTGTCAGGGGCGAATCCGGAACCGGCAAGGAGCTGGTCGCACATGCGGTTCATTATTCGAGCCCGCGAGCCAAAGGGCCCTTTATAAAAGTCAACTGCGCGGCGCTGAATGAAAATCTGCTCGAGTCGGAACTTTTCGGACATGAAAAGGGAGCGTTTACCGGTGCGATACAAGGGCGAAAGGGTCGCATCGAAGAGGCGCAGGGCGGGACGCTGTTCCTCGACGAGATAGGCGATTTTTCGGCAGCGACACAGGTTAAGCTGCTTCGCGTTTTACAGGAGCGCCAGTTCGAGCGAGTGGGAAGTAACAAGACGATAGAGTCCAACGCCAGGATCATAGTCGCTACTAACCGGAACCTTGAAGAGGCGGTTGCCGATGAGAGCTTTCGGCAGGACCTTTATTATCGCATAAATGTTTTTCCGATCCTGATTCCGCCTTTGCGGAACCGCAAGGATGACATTTTGCTTTTGAGCGATTACTTCATAGAAAAATATTCAAAACGAATGAAAAAAGATATCCGCCGGATAAGCACGCCGGCGATCAATATGATGGTTGCGTATCACTGGCCCGGCAATGTGCGTGAGCTTGAGAACTGCATCGAAAGGGCGGTGCTGCTTAGCAGCGACAGTGTGGTACACAGCCACCACCTTCCGCCAACACTGCAAACCTCGGATGCATCTGACACAGCCGGGGCCGGATCGCTGAAAGAAAGGGTCGCACTGTTCGAGCGCGATATAATCGTCGATGCCCTGAAACGATGCAACGGAAGCCTGGCATCGACCGGACGCGACTTGCAGACGACATCGCGGGTAATCGGATACAAGGTCAAGGAATTGCAAATCGATCATAAACGGTACCAGAGGAAGAGACGCTAGTGAATCGTCGTTAGTCGTTAGTTTTCGGCTTTGCCTCAACCGCCATCCTATGCTGTTTTTCTTGCGGTTACGATGCGGTCGTTGTTGCTGAAATCTTTTTCGACGGTTATGTTTGCGAAAGCGCCGATTTGTTCCAGCAATTCTTTAACAGCGGGCCCTTGTGCGTAGCCTATCTCCAATATTAAGGCGCCGTCTGGTTTTAAGTGTTCGCTAACCTGACTTGCGATCCTTCTATAAATGTCCAGCCCGTCTGTTCCTGCCAGAAGTGCATCGGCTGGTTCGTAATCTCTTACATTGGCATCCAGGGTTTCGTATTCTGCTGTTGAGATATACGGCGGGTTGGAGACGATGAGATCGAACTTTGTCGCATCCATGCCTTCTATGATGGGAGCGAACAGGTCGCCGCAAAGTAAAGTTATCTTTTCGGTTAGGTTATGATGGGCGATATTTTCCTGTGCGACTGATAATGCCTTGTCGCAGAGGTCGGTTGCGGTAATTTTCACATCGGGTTGATTCTTTGCGATCGCGGCTGCGATACAGCCGGAGCCGGTGCACAGGTCGCAGACGAGTTGTTCGCCTTTGCGGCAGCGTAAAAAGTCGATGGCGCGTTCTACCAGCAGTTCTGTTTCCGGACGGGGGATCAGGCAGTCGGGGGTCACCTTAAACTGCATCGAATAAAATTCTGTTTTGCCGACGAGGTACTGGACGGGTTCGTGGCTTACGGCACGTTTTACGAGGGCGTGAAGGGCGTCCAGCCGGGGTTTGGGAAGGACGGTTGCAAAGTTTGTATACAACTCGATGCGCTGGAGGCCGGTTACGTGACAAAGCAAAAGCTCGGCGCTAAGGCGCGGAGAGTCTACATTGCTCTTGATCAAGTAGTCGGTGATCCATTCGAGAAGTTTTTTGATCGTCCATTGTTCCATGCGGAGATTGTAAGCGGATAATTGAGAATTATCAATTACGAATTACGAATTGTGGAATCAGCCTTTCGGCTGAGCTGCTTTGTTGTGGATTCCGGGTCAAACCCGGAATGACAACGCGGGACATTTGTTATTTGCAGATGAGTTTTATGAAGTGCGGGCCGAGTACGAGCATTGCGATTGCGACAGCTCCTATTGCGGAGATCAGTACCGCGCCTGCGGCTACGTCTTTTGCTTTTTCAACGAGCGGGTGTATCTCCGGTGAGGCGACGTCGGCAAGGAACTCAAGTGCGGTGTTTAATGCTTCTGCGGTCCATACTGCCATGATGGCGAGAACGAGCATGCACCATTGGGCGGCGTGAAGGTCGAAATAAAAGCCGAAGAACAGGACCATGAGAGTTGCAACGGCGTGTATCCATGCGTTGTGCTGTGACTTTAGCATTAGGGCTGCGCCGCGGAAAGCGTATTGGAAACTTTTGATCCGTTTTGCGATAGAGAATTTGTTTGGCATTTTAGTCTCCGTTTATATGTAAACCTTGTCCATCATTCTTGG
>JAGLHQ010000024.1 GCA_023143375.1 Planctomycetota bacterium | reverse complement strand
GGCAGGCTAATAAGAAGCAAAACAGACACCGGCATCGTCGTAGTCCTCGACAGCCGCATCGCACACAAAAGATACGGACACTCCTTCATAGACGCACTACCGCCATGCAAGATAGAAATAGCCTCAGACAAATACTACCGATAACCGATCAAACCTCATCAAGTTCGATTTGCATTTCAGTTTCAACATGATCGCGAGGCACCAGAAGCAATGTCGCAATAAGACACACAGCAGTTATCGCAAGCGGGATCGACCAATACCCCCTAAAGGTTATCATCCCGCTTACATCCGTAAAGTGGTCCGCTGCTTTGCCCGCCAGCATATTCCCAACGATGCCGCCGAGCCCGCCGTTCAATATCGCGATAAGCTGATGGACGCCCGTCCGAGATGTCTTATCGCATCGGCTGTCGACAAAGATAAGAGCCGCCGTCATAAAGAATGCAAAGTTGATCCCATGGCATATTACACCAGAAGTCAATACCGCAGGCGAACCAAAGAACGTAAACGCAGCAAACCGCCAACCCTGGGCGACAACCCCAAGAATCATCACCGCTTTAAAACCAAACCGCTTCAGAAATATCCCCAACGATAGCATCGCGAATATCTCGGCTATTTGACCAACGCTCATAAAAGGCATGATCGAACTTTCGCCGACCCCCATCTGTTTCAGGAACGGACCCATCCCGAAATAGTAATACTTATTGCAAACCGCCATCATAAAAGCCAGCCCGCCGACAAGCAATATCTTGGGATTTAAAACAACTCGCAAGGATTCGATGGGAATGATGTTCCTGGGCTTATGCGTAAGGGCAAAGCTCCGAGGCAGCGTCAAAGCATACGCACTAAAAACAAAAGACGATACCGCTGACAGCTTTAGCATACTTGGCAATCGGCTAACCATTTGACCGTCACCTGCACCCCTTAGCCAGAAAAATGCGAACCACGCCACAACAACCCAGCCGACAGTCCCCCAAACACGCACACCGCCAAAACTGCTCTTAGCTTTAGGCAGATGATGAAACGTCACCGCATTGCCAAGCGCCGTCGTAGAGCCCATCGACAATACATAAAAAAGATAAACCACAAGAACACTGA
>JAGLHQ010000239.1 GCA_023143375.1 Planctomycetota bacterium | reverse complement strand
ATATGTTTTTCGCCGGTGAACCATGCGACGGTTCTTTCTACGCCGAGTCCGAACCCGCCGTGGGGGACCGAGCCGTATTTTCGCAGGTCCAGGTACCAGTCATAGGATTCGGGATTGTAGCCCTCTGCTTTTGTTTTTTCTATGAGGTGGTCATAATCGTCTTCGCGTACCGAACCGCCGATGATCTCGCCGAATCCTTCGGGGGCGAGCATGTCGAAGTTCTCGACGACTTTGTCATTTGTGCGATCTGTCCTCATGTAGAATGCTTTCGCTTGTTTTGGGTAATGCGTAACAAAGACGGGTTTGTCGTGCATCAGCGAGATTATGGTTTCGTCCGATCCGCCGAGGTCCTTGCCCCAATTGAAGTCCGCTGCCAGTTTTGCATGTTTTGGGTTGTTCTCGATCTTAACTTCCAGTTCGCCCAGCTCTGCTTTTAGATCGGTGATTTCTTTTGTGAGTTTTTCCATTTTCCATTTTTTGCCGCCGGCCTTTAGCTGGGCCTCGTTGTCTTTTAATTGTTTTTCGATCTCGGTTTTTCTGTTATTAAACTCTGCAAGCTGAGCGGCCATGAAGTCTGCTGTTTTTTGAGAAGTCAAAATATCTGCGACTTCGGTATATGTCAGGCGGTAGAAGGGCGGTTTTAGTTTTTCTAAGGCTTCTATGTCTGCGCCGATGGATTCTAGTTCCGGTCGGTTATCTTTCAGGACTTGCGCGGCGACGGATGAGACGAAATTTTCTGCAAGTTCCAGCAGGCCGGGCAGGTCGATGTATGCAACTTCCGGTTCTACCATCCAGAACTCGGTTAGATGTCTGCGTGTTTTGCTTTTTTCGGCGCGGAAGGTCGGTCCGAAGCAGTAGACCTTGCCGAAGCTCATGGCTGCGGATTCTAAATATAATTGTCCCGTTTGTGCCAGGTGCAGCGGGTCGCCGAAGTAGTCGACCTCGAAAAGTGTTTGTTCCCCTTCGCCTGCGATGGTTGTGAAGATCGGGGTGTCTATCAGCGTAAATCCGTTGTCGTTGAAGAA
>JAGLHQ010000238.1 GCA_023143375.1 Planctomycetota bacterium | reverse complement strand
CGGTGTTTTAGCAGGAAGTCTACGCCGTGCGCCTTTGGGGTTATGGGGTAGTCCTTGGATTCGTTTATGATCTTAGCGCCCGTTGCTGCGAGTTCGTGGCCGCCGGGGCTGCGAGGTTCTGCACGGACGATGCCGGTGATGGTAAGGGAAGATTCCTGGCCAAGGTGTTTTAGTGCGTCGAAGGTTTCGTCGGGTAGCTTGCCTTTTTCTACGATGCACTGGCATAGGCCGGTACCGTCGCGGAGGACGAGGAAGAGCACCTTGCCGCTGGAGCGTCCGCGGTAGAGCCAGCCGGACAGGGTGACCTCGGTATCTACATGGTTGCTAAGCTCGTTAATATATACATTGCCTGCCATCAGAGATTTCCTTAAAGTAAAACAAGTCTATCTTACTAATATCGTCTCTTTAGGCCATGTTGTTTAACAATATCGGGTGTTTTATTATTCGACGGGTTTAAACGGGATAATCATTCTTGCAATGATATAGGTCACGACCAGCGGTACGACGCCGGTAACGATAGTCGCGAAAACGAGCCCCAGCCGAACCAGCGTCGGGTCCAGGTCGTAAGACTCTGCTATCCCGCCGCAGACGCCGAATATCTTGCAATCATTCTTCGATAGATACAGCTTTCTCATTGTCTTTCCCCTTTTCTATTTCATACCATTTAGGTTCATTTGACCAGAACATTTTATCATCTGGCTTGGGGTTTTGCCAATCAAAATCCTTTGAGTCAAAATCATTAGGGTCACAACTAAAACTCTGGCATTGACCATCTTCATCTATTTTATTTTTGCCGGTGCTATAAATGGTGAAGTTGTCTTCGTTAAGCTTGTAAATATATTGCTCGCCGTTTATGGGGTCAATAAATAATTCATCCGGTATAGTTTCTTTGATGTCTTCAAGATTTTTCGGCCAATAGCCGTTTTTGTTTTTAAATCTTTTTAGAGCAATTATGATTCGAGCTACGCTTCTACGCGAAAGGGTTTCCAGATAGCGATTGTGCATCATATAGTGCATGTCTTCAGCTAATTCATTCATTAGTTCAATCGCGCCTTTGAAATTCCATTTACAAAGTAAGTATGTAGAGAAATCAAAGAATCTTAAAGTGTCTATTGGTCTTTCCTTCCAAACATAATCCGGTTTTGTCATGGCATAGAGGGGTTGGTGGCCATCGTCTATGATCTTCGATATTTCCGATAGCGGAGGACATGTAAACCATAAACTGATCGGGAAAAGTTTGTAGAGTTTTTTTTGCAGCCATGTTTCTTCTGGCAGTTCATCGGCAGGGAAAGAATTTCTGACATGTGTCATGGGGTCATGTGAGAATCTCGTTTCACCGTTAGGGTTGACTTGGTAGAAAGTGGGTAGCAATTCCTGTTTTGCGATCCATTTTTCATAATCGATTGTTCTGGGCCAATCTTCAGTCCAAATAAATATCTGTTTTTGTAAATGATGTTCAATCAATTCAAGCTGTTCGTCTGAAAGGGGCTGTTCGATAATGATACGGTTGAGCTTTGAAAGAGTCATATTTTCGATGGCAACAGCGGATAAATAATGAATCATCGATGATTGTTGATAAACGTGTTTTGCAATTTGAAAAACAGATAGTGTTTTGTTCAGGCCTTTGTCAATGAGTCCTTGCCCAAGGTCGTAATTGGCAGACCTTATAAGAAGTTGGGCCCAGTCACCTAACGATCTCTTGTAGTCGAATCTTGTCATATCAAACGGATTATTGCTGACAGGGAAATAACATTGGTCGAAAGTGGCGGCAACAACGAGCAATTCTATTGTACTGTCTTTGTCTTTTATCCACTGGGCCAGTTCGGGTGAATCTTTTTCTGTCCATGGCTTGTCATATGTTAAGCCTTCAATCTTATCTGGCAGGAAGTCAAGGTCATGGTCGCCAGAATCATAGGTTTCCATAAGTTCGTTGTAAATAGCCGCTGCATTTTGGTCGTCGGGTATAGCTCGTTTTGCTTCAAGGGCGGCGAGTTCATCATCGAATGTGTATGGTTTCCAATCGTCCGAATCGGTTTCTGGGATAAAGACCCAGACAGCTAAGCCAATAACGATGCAGGTGACGGTTAGCCAGAAGTATTTTCGGAAGCGTTTTGGTGGAATTGTAAGAGCAACGAGGAAGATAGCGAACAGGGTAATGACTTTCCATGGGGCCTGAAAGAAAAGCCCTGCCAAAGTTAAGGCAGCGAAGATGAAAATAAAAAGCCATCTTAAGCAAAGCACACTCCGTTTGAAGAACTTACTTGCCCTAGACGGCTTTTTGGTTGTTTGTTGTTCTGTCATATATTTTTACATGTCCAGTTTGTCTCGCATGTATGCTTTTATCTGATCGACGGCAATCCTTTCCTGGTCCATTGAGTCACGGTCGCGAACAGTTACTGTGTTGTCTTCCGAGGTCTGGCCGTCTACGGTTATGCAGTATGGCGTTCCTGCTTCGTCCTGTCTGCGGTAGCGTCTTCCTATCGCGCCCTTTTGGTCGTAGAAGCATGTGATGCTCTTTTTCAGGTCGTCGCAAATCTTTGTTGCGATCTCCGGCATACCGTGTTTTTTGACCAGCGGGAAGACAGCAACTTTTGTAGGTGCAAGTGCCGGGTGGAAACGCAGGAGGTTTCGTGTTTCGCCTTTGACCTCTTCTTCGTCATAAGCATCGACCAGGAAAGCGAGTGTGCTTCTGTCGATGCCGGCGCTTGGCTCGATCACATACGGGATATATCTTTCTTTTTTCTGTTCGTCAAAATATGACAGCGGGCCCTTGTGATAGTCCTCGGCTTCTTCCTTTAAGGTTATTTTTGTCAGGTCGCGATCGTTTTCGTACCAATCGTTTATCGAACGCATTCCGCGTTGGTGCTGACGGAGGTCGAAGTCTGTACGGTTTGCGACGCCCTCAAGCTCCTGCCAGTCGCCGGAGCCGAATGGGAACTTGTATTCGACATCGACGCATGCCTTTGCGTAATGTGCAAGCTCGTCGGGGTCGTGGTCGCGGAATCTCAGGTTCTCGGGATCGATGCCGTGGTCGATATACCATGCGAATCGTTTTTCCTTCCAATGCTCGTACCACTGCTCATCGGTGCCTGGCTCGCAGAAGAACTCGATCTCTGCCTGCTCGAACTCGCGGGTGCGGAAGATGAAAGCTTTTGTGGTAACTTCGTTGCGGAAGCTCTTGCCGATCTGGGCGATGCCGAAAGGAACCTTAACCCGTGTCGAATCGAGAACGTTTTTGAAATTGGCAAAGATGCCCTGTGCGGTTTCGGGGCGGAGCCATAGACTCATGGTATCGTCTGCGTTTGCACCCATCTGGGTTTCGAACATGAGCTTGAACGCCATTGGCTCGCCGAACTGACCGATCTTACCACAGCCGGGACAAACCTTTTTGCTAAGGTTCTGTGCGTCGACTTGTGCGGTTTCTATTGGCACGTGCTCAGTGTGCTCTTCTGCGTGGTCCTTTAAGTGGTCGACGCGTGTGCGGGCGTTGCACTTTTTGCAGACGGTGACGAGGTCCGCGAATTTGTCGGCGTGTCCGGAGCTTTTCCAGACCATTGGATGCATTAGTATCGAGCAGTCGAGGCCGACGACGTCGTCTCGCATTTTGACGACGGACTTCCACCATGCCTCGCGGACGTTGCGTTTTAGCTCGACGCCGAGCGGCCCGTAATCGTAACAGCTTGCCAGTCCGCCGTAGATCTCGGATGATTGGAATATGAAACCTCTTCGCTTACAGAGCGAAACAATGTCGTCTAGTTTTGTTAGCTTTGCCATTGGGCCTTCCTAAATAATTTTTTTTACCGCAGAGAATGCGGAGAAACCATTATTTTTTTTTACCGCGCGAGCGGCGGTAAAGAATGTGGCATTATAACGAATGTGCCAAAAATTACAAGAGATGTTTATCTGGCTCTTGTGAGGGTGTTTTTTAGTCTTTTGGATAGTGCTTTTTTGGGCGCGTCGATCTTGACGGGTTCGTTGCCGCGTTCGAATTGCAGGTTCTGGGGCCAATGATACAGTCCTGCTTCGAGGGATCTGGGGTAGCCGTACTCGATCTTGCCGATGGTATGGTATAGCGGCGAGCCGAGGTATTTCAGGTCAGTATCGAAGCCGGTTTCGATCGTTGCCCGGTACCAGTGCCATGCGAAGTCGTGGTCGTGAATGTCGGGGTCGGCTTCTGTGATGTCAATGTTGTGAGCGTTTTTCAAGGTTAGCTCGGTTAGCGAAAGTGTGTTGACGTCGCGGTTAAAATAGTGATCGGACCAGATGATAACACCGTCGCCTGTGTCTATTTTGCCAAGCTCGGTCTTGTCCCATAAGGGCGGGACGTAAGAGTCGAGAAAGGTAAGGTGAATGTTGGCGGAGGTTTGCTTGGCGATTTTTTTGGCAGCTTCATTGATGACCCACGAACCGCATGAGTGGCCAATCAGATGAACATGTTCGTAATCTTTTGTGAGCCTTAACAGCTCGTCGCCGAGGATCGGTCCTGCCTTGAACTTTCCGTGGTATGCGACTTCTATGGGGATGATTTTTGTAGTGTCAGTTCTCCAGTCGAGCCATCCGCAGACCCATGTTTCGTCTGGCAGGTTTTCATGGATTGAAGCTGCGACTTGCCTTGGCCATCCTTTAAGGTCCAGCCAGCCGTGCGTGACGATGACGAGCTTGTTTTGTTTTATGGGAGCGGTAAGCTCGGAGCTTTCTACGAAAACCGTATTTCCTTTTTCGTCGTTTGTGGCGATGTAGAGGATCGGATCAGGACCATTTAGCGCGTTGATCGAAACGATCCTTCCGCATCCCGTGAGCGCAAAAACAAACAATGCCAATACAGCATTTTTCCAGATATATCTCATAACCGCTTTTCGTCATTAATTAAGCCGGTCTTTAATACCATTTAGGAGATTTATCGCTTCTATTGGAGTAAGGTTATTTATATCGGTCGCAGCTAGTTTGTCAAGTACGGATTTATGTTTCTGTACGAAGAGTGTGTCGCTGTCGTCGGTGGTTTTATTCTTTGCGAGGTGGTCGCCGGCAACTTCTTTTGCGAAGGTGTTCTCGAGGTCGTCAAGTATTTCTTTACTTCTTTCGGTGATGTCTTTCGGCAGGCCCGCCAGGCGAGCTACGTGTATTCCGTAGCTTTTGTCCGTTCCGCCGGGGATGATCTTGTGGAGGAAGACGACTTCGGAGGCCCATTCTCTGACGGCGACGTTGCAGTTCTTTACGTTTTC
>JAGLHQ010000237.1 GCA_023143375.1 Planctomycetota bacterium | reverse complement strand
GCAGGTTCTCAAGAACCGGACCTACAGCGTAGACCTCTGTGTTCATAGCGCTCCAGTCGCCGCCGTCTATAATACGTGCCTTGACGCATTTGCTTTTGTCAAAATCGATCTGCGAAGAAGCAGAAATCGTTATTGTGATCTCCATGCCCAGATCGAAACTTATATCCGAACTGTTATCTTTGTCTTGATGAACTTCAACAGCGAGGATATTGTCACCTTCAACTAAAATGGAAGGATCGATAGCTGCAAAGACAGTCGTTGCATTATCCCCACCGGAGCCATCCGAAACAGTGTCGTAGTAAATTGTTCCGGTCGGCATGTATATCCGGTCGACTTCCTGATCGTTTATGTAGACGACAGCACCATCATCATACAGCAGATCAATAGACATATCCGTAATTCCCGAGACACCGGAAACGGTAAATTTATGCCTGAAATATGCCGTGCGATAGCCAGTGACTTTCGGTCCGATATCGGTTGCTTCGTCATCGTCCCCAAAACCGAGTTGGCCGGGGCCTGAACCCCATGAATCGTCGTCGAAGGCATACGTCCGCCATGCGGTTCCCTGGTCCGAGCCGTCATAGAGATATTTCCATACCGAAGAAGACATTTCAACCGGCGAATCGGTTAGTGTTGTCCCACCCGTATCGCTATATATCGAAGCGTTGGGATTGACCGCACCACCTTCTAAACGCGGGTCTTCGCCGTTTACCGTATAATAAATATCTCCTGATGCACCTACGGGCATAGTGATGTCAAGAGTTCCACCTTGACTAACATAACCGCCTACAGGGGTAAAGATCGGGGGCTTGGCAGCAAAACGAGTGACGATCTCCCCATCCAGAAAGTCCAGACGGTTGGTGATCCAGTCTTTAAAAAGAGTAACCTCTTCTGTAAATGATATCGGATAATATTTTTTCGGTCTTGACCTTGCTTCAGTTATCAGGGTGACAGTTTCATCTATATGTGCCAGTGTTTGAGCTGTATTTATAGCATCTTCCCTGTGTTCGAACCAGCGGTCGGCAAGCGTCAGCGAGTATTCGGCATCTTCTTCCAGTTTCTCGTGCCATTTTCCGAAAATTGCGCCATTAGTTTTCCATATGATGTATGACTGATTGTATGTGGTGGCATTGTTGTGGAAGGCACGATCGAAGTCCCAGGCCGGTCCCGCACAAATTTTTCCACCTCGGTCCTTGTAAGTGTAATAACTGCCCCAGAATGCATCCGCATCCGCACATATCTGTTCGATAAATCCGCGATCGATCCATGATTCTACGTCAATGTAGTCGGTGTACTCAGCTTCGGGGCCCGGATAAAAGCTGCTGGAATCGTTTTGCCAGAGTACCGAACTTGTTTCATTTATGTAGCCCGCGATCCAATCGATCTGTGGTTGAGTGACTTCCGGATAGTCCGGTTCTGCTAAAATTGGTTTTCCACCACCTGTGACCGCTATTCCATAGGGTTCCCATTCCAGGTAGTCTGGATCGACAATTCCAAGCGGGCCATCGGCAAGCAGCACATCGCCGACATTGACTTTATCACATTTGACGATATATCCGCCTGACACTTCCGGTTCGAGATTTAGCGAGGCATCGAGCCGTGCAATGTCGACTCGGTTCTTACTGCGTTTGATCTTTTCGCGAAATATGAACAGGCCCAAATAATCTGCTGAGGATATGACACCACCGTCGGTATTTAAATACGCCTCCACATACCGCTGACGAGGTGCATAATGGCCCATGTCCTCGAACCATTTAAAAGCAGTCCCGTTCTTCATCATTGTGTAGTCTATCACGTCCCATGTGAATATCCAGTCCGACTCAGCTGGCATCCCCAGAAGTGACACATCTTTGTCTTCGCGATATTCATCCTGAATCTCCAAAGCATAATGATTTGAATTATATGTACTTTCTCCACGTCTCCGTATCATTCCCCATCCGGTGAAGTGTTCAGGGCCGGTTACAATCGCTCTACCGGTGACCTCATCTGTATCAACGATGACGACTCGACAGTCAACGTATCGAGCGTCCGTATTGTCATCTGGAAGATCTGGGATTACTTCTCCAAGCGTATCTACGATAACGATCGGCAGGTTTGAATTAAAAGGAGCCACTGCCGGATCGACAAAAATATATGTCTCGATCCTGGTATCAGAAATCTGAAGGCCGGGCTTAAACGCCTTTGCAATAATCGTTGTCAAACCGTCAACGTTAATCGGACCCGTAATAGCATAGTCCAACCCGTTAGTCAGGCTTGGCACTGTTTCATCGGTCGTATAGCGAATAAAGGCGCCCTCGGTATCGCAACTCAATGTCACGTCAAAAGCGGTTTCATAACAACCGCCTTCAAAGTTGACATCCGGTTTTGCAACAAATTCATATTCTTCAAAGGCACTTCTGATGTTATCTGCGCCGGGAGTTGGTGCTGTGAAGTAACCTGCCTCGTCATAATAAAATCCATACGAAATATTTTCCTCCTGCGTCGGATAACCGTATTCATCCCCCAAATCGAAATGATCATATTCGTGCATCGGCGTTGTTCCATCGTCGTCGATCAGTCCCAGGTATTCTCCGCTTTTAGACAACTGGAAGTTGGAATGAAGATACCCGGCGGGATCCACATAGGGATAGTTGGCGGGATTTTCAGCGAGTGTTTTGGTGGATGCGAAGACGAGCAAATAATCCCCCGGCTGCAATACGGTTGATGCAGGGAATTGCCACTTTGTTTTGAGATCAGCATCATCGGTCAAATACCAATTGCCGATATCAATAACCAATTCAGAATTATTGTGTATTTCGATCCAGTCGGAAGATTCACCGTTACCATCGAGTATCTCACTTGGTTTGAGGGGTATTTCGCTATCATTGTCAGCCAGGAATTCATTG
The DNA here is from genome assembly GCA_023143375.1 of Planctomycetota bacterium. Lineage (GTDB taxonomy): Bacteria > Planctomycetota > Phycisphaerae > Sedimentisphaerales > Anaerohalosphaeraceae > JAFGKL01. The sequence goes on along the minus strand of JAGLHQ010000237.1, from coordinate 2,362 downwards.
ATCGTAATCGGCGGGCTTATATCGTCCCAGTTCTGTGACATTTTTGCCATATCGATCAGGTTTACTGTCTGATCCATGTTCATATCAGCACATGCATAATCTGTTGTAGCGGTTTTTGCAATGGACCAAACCTCCTGCAAACTCAGCGCACGATCGTAAATCCGCGCATCATCGATCAATCCGCTAAAATAGTTGCCTTTAAGAGGCCATTCAAACATGCGCACACCCAGTTGAACGAGCCCTGCCTCCTCCGTATCGATAAACTGTGAAACAACTTCGCTAATGGTTTCGATCTTCCCGTCTACATAAAGAGCTACCTGATCTGTTGAGGAACCGCTTGATGTGACGGCGATATGATGCCAGAAATCATCGGTCAAAACGGTCGTTCCAACAAGATGTCCTCCGCCTACATCTACACGAAGCACACCTGTTTCGTCGACCCATACGATCCAGCCTTTGGTATCGACATCTATATCGCCCCAAGTTATGATCTCTCCGGAGGGTTGATCGGTTTTGATCCATGCCGCACAAGTCCGCGGATTTGATCCGGCAATACCCGGCTGACCTATGCTCGTGTTTTGCGATATCCACACATAATCGCCGTCTCCGTCAAACTGTAGGGCCCCGCCGAGCATTCCGCCGATCGGATTCCAAGCTCTGGCTCCCTCAACATTACCGTCATATAATCCTAACCCCGAGGAATCTGTTGCTGTAAATCCGCTGGTTTCGTCTAGCTTCCAGTGCAGGATAAGTCCCGTTTCACTTCCACAGGATAATGGATCCATCCACTGTGAGGCCATTAAAAGCAAGTCATCTATATCTATGCGGCAATTACCATCGAGGTCTCCAACAATGAAACAACCCTGCGAAGGGCTGGAAAGAAGCAGTATACAGCCTATAAAACACAATGCCGTTTTTATCAAGAGGCTGGTCTTTGTCGATTTCATCGTTTGCTTTTTTACACATTGTGTCGTCTTACTAATCATAAATTTCACCCTTTTAAAATATTGTTTACTATATATTGAATACAGCTTTGACGTTACCAGAAGCAACGGTGGCAGGTAGTTCGGCGTTCCATTTTGCCGCAACACCCAGTTGCCCGCGGTTGACGGATGCATTCCATTGGCCGCGGTTTTTTAAACCGTTGCTGGAAAAGCAGATATCCCTGAAGTAAGCAACAACGCCTACAAGGATACGTTTAAAACAGCTTATTCCCTGTCGTTACAACAATTCCCCCATCATTCAAACCATAAATAACACGTAATTATGCACTTATACCTCTCTATACTATCAAAATTCAGTTCATTTGTCAAGATTTATCTGTGATATTCGGGATTAAATAAAGGCTGATAGGATGTTTTGCCTATATGGAAATGCCAAGCTTAAAATAAGACCTCCTTAGAGGTGCTGAATCTGGACACAAGCAGGTACATGTTAACTGCATCCAGGCGCATTGAAAGGCACTTTTGAAATGGTTCAAGGGCACTTAACTTGAGTGAAAATGACGTTAAGTTATGATCCTACAATGAGTAACAGGTATAAAAAACGTTCAGGAATTTCTGAGGGCAAAATTTGGCAAGCTGTTTGCGTTGGATATCGAGGAAATAGCAGCGAATCGCTGTTTTTTTGCAGATAATCCAGGGCGCTCAATGGACAGATTGATAATTCCGTCTAAATAACAGGTTTTTGCTATGCTTTTATGTGAATAAACGTTTTTTATCCACACCAGCCTTGAAAAAAACCGGCAAAATGCTACAATGGCGATTCTGTATATATGTTGAAATGTCCCATGATAGAAAGAGCGAAATTGTCTGACCAAAAAGAAAAGAAAGGTTTCGTGATCTGGCTGACCGGTCTTTCCGGTTCTGGTAAAAGCACACTAGCCGATGAGGTTTACGACAGTATCTCAGCTAATGGAAATCGAGTCGAAAAGCTCGATGGTGATGTTATGAGGGGCGTTTTCCCTGCGACGGGTTTTACCAGGGAAGAACGTGACGCTCATATTAAGAGGGTTGGCTTTGTTGCTTCGCTTCTTGAAAAGCATGATGTGATCGTGGTGGCATCCTTTATTTCGCCGTATCGCAAAGCACGTCGTTTGGTCAGGGATATGTGCAGTAACTTTATCGAGGTGTTCGTCTCGGTTTCGCTTGACGAATGCGAGAGAAGAGATGTTAAGGGACTGTATAAAAGGGCACGGGCCGGTGAGATTAAGGACTTTACGGGAATTGACGCTCCGTACGAAGAGCCTCAAAATGCTGAGATCGTAGTTGATACCGAAAGCCAGGAACTTGAAGAATCGCTGGCCCAGGTTATGGAATATATTAAACAATACATGTAGGTGCGAGAATCGCACCTTTTGTTT
>JAGLHQ010000236.1 GCA_023143375.1 Planctomycetota bacterium | reverse complement strand
CCCCTGTTGCGGTACTTCTTGGCGATGGAAACAACGAGCCTTAAGTTACCGCCGGACAGATTACGCTTGGCTTCTTCATACTGGACAAAGACAGACTCCATAATGCGTATTCTCTTATCGAGCTGATGAGGATTTTCCAAAACAAGCTCCTGCAACCCTGACAACTCTTGTTTCATTGCCTCGATATCTTCTTCGATATAATCTCTGGTCGGCCCATACTCAATAAGTCTTTCGAGCTGGTGCATCTTGCTCTGTATCCCTTTTAACTTGTACATCATCGGCTGAATCCTGCTGGTCCTTAGGCTCAGTTCCTCAAGAAGCGTAGCAATCTTACGCCGGTTGCGAAGTACCTGCCTTGTTGTTTTCTTAATAAGGTTCTTATCGCCAGAGTCAACCATCTTTATAAACATATCAGTGTTGCGATCAAGCAGTTTTTGGCTCGTTTGAAGGTTCTGCGGCATGCGTTCCTTGACGACCGATCTTACAAGGTTTTCAGTGGTGCTCATCTTCATGGTCCTGTCAAACGGTAATATACCTTCGCTGACCTGATGAAGAATATCCCATGCGGCACGGGCACAATAATCGCTTTCCAGAATTCTTCTTCTAAACGCCAGTCGCGTAAGCTCGATCTTCCTTGCAAGAGATATTTCTTTTTCCCTTGAAAGCAGTGGTATCTCGCCCATTTGTGTCAGATACATTCTTACGGGATCGTCAATTCTTTTGCCTTCGCTCTCGGCGAATGCTTTTTCCAGAACATCGTCTGCCTTTTCGTCAAGTTTTTCCTGCTTTTTGATATCCTCATCGCTTTCAACGAAGTCCTGCGCTTGCCTTTTGGCAAGCTCTGCCTCGTCAAGTATCTGTACGCCCATTTCGTCAAGCGTCATAAGCAGGCTGTCAAGACGGTTTGGTGAGATCGCCTCATCGGGAAGTTCTTCGTTCATCAACTCGTAAGTGATGTACCCGTTCTTTTTGCCTTTTTCAATGATCGCAGCGATCATTTTTTCGGCAATGGCGCTCTTTACATAATCGGGGACCACTTCTTCCGTTGGTTGCTCCGTCTTTGCTGCATCCGCCTGTTTAAGGATGGCATCTGCATCAAGCTTTAAAGACGCTACAACCTTCTGCTTTGGTTTTAGTCCTTCAATAACAGCGGCTTTCTTTACAGAGGCCTCTTTCTTCACGGTTTTTTTCGTAGCCGTTTTTTTCTTAACTGTCTTTTTTTCAGCGGTTTTCTTTTTAACGGTTTTCTTTTTCGCTGTTTTCTTTTTCGTAACTTTCTTCTTTTTTGTCGCCATCTTTAGTTCCGTAAAACCTTATTTTCCAAATATTTATCCTAAACCGGACTAATTTGCCATTAATCCTGGGTTTCTCTTGTTACCTTTTTTTAACATCAAATCCATTTTCCTAAGCGTCTCTGTTTCATCGTCACCGATACCGGCTTTTGTGTGACGTCTATGATTTTGTTCAAGGTTTCCCTCGATAACCTCGATCGCATCTTCAAGCCGTTTTTTCAGATCTCCCTTTTCGCTTCCTGCATGCGATAGAGTTGTCAACACATTGCTTGCATCGGTAGTTTCGATTTCCTTCAGTAATTCACTGATGTCAAACTCCTGACCTCCGGCAAGTAAGTGAAATAATATATCAGCGATCTCATCAAAAGGATGCTCTACAAAATCACTGGGGCCTACTCTTCCACTCACCAAAAAGTACAAAGAAGGATCGTTTATCAGCACTTCAAGCACCTCTCTGCGTGCCTTTTGCAATACGGTAGCTGCGTTATCTATGCTTACGACTTTCTGGTTCTTAACTGCGAAGCTTCTGGTTCTGCTGACCCTTTGGTGCAGCCTTTTGAGTTCTCTATATATCTGGTCGGCACTTAATCCGATGATCGGCGATAGCTTGCTAACGATAAGCCCCTGTGCTATGGGGTCCAGCATCCCACTTTTCATAGCGGTTGCGATCGAAAGCAGGAACTGGTCTATTAACGCCCTTCTGTCAGTATAGTTATCGCTCTGCTCCAATCCATCATGAAGCCTTTGCCACTTGTAATCCATCACGTCAATGGCGTTTTCTATCATCTTATCGAATGCTTTTTTACCAGCGGTCAAGAGGAAATCGCACGGATCCTTTCCTTCGGTTACGAAAGCGACCTTAATGTCTATCCGCTGAATCAGGCAGACTTCGAGGGCCCTGTTTGCAGCTTCAACGCCGGCAACATCGTTATCGAAAACAAGAACTATCCGCTTCGCAAAACGACGTAATATCTTTGCATGGCCATCGGTAAAACTTGTTCCGAGCGTTGCCAGAACATTGGTGCATCCGAACTGATGGCACATGATCACATCCGTGTAACCTTCGACGACGATAGCTGTTCCGGAAGAGACTATGCTGTGACGCGCCTTATCAAGACCATAGAGCGAGTTGCTCTTATCGAACAAAACCGTTGCCGGCGAGTTCATATATTTTGCGGGATCGTCGCCAAGTGTTCTTCCGCCGAAGGCGATAACCCTTGAGGTAACGTCCTTGATAGGGAACATCAACCTATTACGGAACTTGTCGTAAAATCTATCATTCTCTTTCTCTACCAACAGTCCTGCCTGAAGTAAAAACTTCGGTTTTACCTTAGCGCGGCCTGCGGATGTCAAAAGTTCGTCCCAACTGTCAGAGGCCAAACCAACGTCCCAGTTTTTTACGGACTCTTCAGATATCTGCCTTTGCTTGAGATATTCTCTGGCGGTTGCACCTTTTTGTTTATCGAACAGATTTTCCTTCCAGAAATTTTTTACCCATTCGTTAACTTTTGCGACTATCTTAGGGTCTGCTTGTGCCTGATCACCGACAGCGGGGTTCGGACGCAGAGGTTTATTAATTTTTGGTAAGCTTATGCCCGCTCTTTCGGCAAGTCGCTCTATCGCGGCAGGGAAGGTTAGGTTTTCCCTTAGCTGAATAAACTTGAATACATCTCCGCCAGCACCGCATGCAAAGCATTTGAATATCTGCTTTACAGGATTAACGTACATGCTGGGTTTGTGGTCGGTGTGGAACGGGCACAGGCCGACGAACTCTTTGCCTTTTCTGTCAAGGCTCAAATGCTCGGAAACTACGTCTACGATGTCGGTAGATTGTAGAATCTGATTTATTATGCTGTTATCAAACTTTATTGGCACTTAGATCAATCCGATCAATCTGTTAAGAGCTTGCAGAAAAAGATTTTTCAAGCTGCGTCATTGGTCCAACCCGCGAAATGTCCAGCTATCTATACCGGTTTTGCAGGTAATAATAAACAGGTGGACATTAAAGTATAGACCAAATAAGCTAAAAGTCAAGCTGGGCGAAAAAAAACGTATTTCAGGGCTGAAAACCCTGATTGGAGGCGCATTGGACACCTAGCATAACGGCACTGTCAGTCAGTGCAAATCTTTTGGACATCTTCAATCTTCAGCGAATCGAGTTTATCTGTAACATAATCGGCGTGATCCTGTAGTTTTTCCTTCGGATAAGTGTTTGTGACAGCGATGCTTTTCATCCCTGCTGCCCTTGCAGCCTGAAGTCCCCAGTGAGAATCTTCTATGACCAAACACTGGTTGGGAACGATCGGTTCCTGCCGGCTCCGATTGAGAATTTGCAGAGCCTTGGTAAAACCTTCCGGGTCGGGCTTGCCTTTTTCGATGTCGTCTGCAGAAACGATAATATCGAAAACTTTTTTAAGCTCAGAACCCTGAAGCATAAGATCAATGTCAGCGGCAACTGCTCCGGAACAAATGGCGACTGGAATTTTATTGTCAACTAACATTTTTATGAAATCGGTAACACCAGCGATGATGGTGGTTCCGTTGTATATGAGTTCTTCAAAGGCGGTGAACTTTTCGTCGACCAGACCCCATAGCACCTTGTCACCAAGGTCAAGCTCGTAGTGATCGGAAATGGCTGTGAAGCAATCGATGTCGGTGTATCCGAGATAATGCTCCCAATACTTTTCCCTTGGAATATCAACGCCGAACCGGGCTATAATCTGGTTTATGGCTTTGTAGTGCAATAACTCAGAGTCTGCAATGACCCCGTCAAAATCAAATATAACAGCTTTTAGCATTGGACTCCTCAAATAGCTATGCAAGCTATGTGTTACATGATTTCCGGTACCGGACCAATAAGAGCTTCGTACTGCTTGAAGGTCGACTTGTCACCGCTGGTGATAGCTTTAATAAGTGCAGGCACCTTTATAGCTTCCCTGCTTACATATCTGCGAGCCATTATTGCCTTGCGTTCTTTCATACTCATTGTTGACTGGCCGTTGCCGTTATCTGCGACAGCGACTTCCAAATCGACTTTAGAACCAGCCTGTCCGCAAAGGAGATAACCATTGATTATACCGATGGCGATATCGACGAGATCCCTACCGCAAAGATCCATGTACTCGATGCCTACATCTTTAACATACGTAATGCACTTCTTCAGTTGCAATGTGCATTCCTGGAGCATATTGACAAGGTCCTTTACCTCAGGTGCAAATTCGACAGCAGTAATATCCTCTAGATACTTTTCAAATGCTCCGCC
>JAGLHQ010000235.1 GCA_023143375.1 Planctomycetota bacterium | reverse complement strand
AAAAAAAACTTGTCAAATAGTATTTAGAAAAGCACTACAAATACAGTTTTTACTATCAAAAAGGGGCAACGCGGAAGGAACACGGCGAAAATGGACTAATAACGAGGGTTATACAGGCACTAAACACCCGACCATAAAACGGACGTGACGCGGCGGCATTAAGCGGGGCAAATAACGCACCGTCGAGATATACCCGGTAGAGTAGAAAACGTCTACGAATATTTTTGCTTAAATATGGATTTATTTTCCGCCAGGATCATAAAAGCAGCATGGGGCCTTTGCCCCATATCGACGGAGCGAAGCGACCCAGCGACAGCGAGCCGTAGGCATAAAATAGTGCCTGACCTGTCAGGCATTTAAAATAAGTTTTTTTCCAGCCGTCAGCCGTAGGAAGGTGGCAAGCGTGGCCTGGACTAAGCGTAGTCACCCCGAAAGAACGCCCCCCGGAGGAAGCTTGCTGACGGAGTGGGGGTGAGCGTAGCGAAGAGAGAGAGAGGGGCGAAGCCTGACGAAGGGTAGGTTGGAAAAATTCCTGTCAGCTTGCTGACCCAGTGCCGTCAGGCATAGTAAAATTGGTGAGCCCGCAGCCGTCAGGCTCGGAGCTCTTCCCAGCTAGGCACGCTTTCCCGGGCCAGCCTGGGCGAAGCCCACGAACGCAGAGAGCAGCGAGCATGCGGAGCATCAGCAAAGGGCCGGTGTTGTTACCGGCACTTTATGCCCGGGTCAGGGCGGGGGGATTTTCTTTTCCCCCCGCCAGCACGCGTAGACCCGGGCGGGGGGGTCCGGGGGGGTACCCCCCCCGAATGGGGGACGCGGTGAGGAACGCTACGTCTGTATAAACGTCACAATAACGCTACGCGATGCGGTGCAGTTTGGGCCGATGCGGGCTTGCCCGCGAGGCGTCAGCGAACCGAAGAATCGGATACAGGTTCACCGACATCGCCTGATATGCAATGACGGCCCCCACGCTGTGGCGGGGGGATACCAAAAAAGATAAGTATCAATGAAACGGGCCTATACAATGACGTTGCACAATTTCGCTGTTTTGTGAATTTTGGGTTTTTATCGGGTAAATCAGATTGATTTTTATTTGATTTTGATTGATAAACGCGTGTTAGATGATTACAAAAATCTTGGCGCAGCCAAGACCCGCCCCTGCTGAGAATAGGCCGCGGGCGAGCTTGTCGGAAGCAGGGAGCGGAAAAGCTTTATTCTGGAAATTGTGTATTGTCGAATCGGATCGAAAGATTTGACGCGTCTTCTGTATTGCAGAATTTTTGCACCTTGTCAGTGCTTGCGTTCACCGGGAATTGATCGAGGAACAAAGATCGCTTCCCGGTGAAGTTATATTCATACGCGATTAAATTCGCTACGTCTATTCGTGGCGGTATTTCTTCACCTGGCATAATCAACCCCTAAAAACTTATCGTCCCGGTTCCACCAAAAAACGCACCCGATGGGTCCGTAAAAGCATTCGGCATAGTTGTCAAACATTGGCCCACTAAAGAATTTGTATAAGACATAAAGCCCGTTAACGACCGAGCGTTACAACTTGTAAAAGAACCTACAAACTGCCAAAACACTATACTAGAACCATCCCAAGCCCAAACACAATCGTTTGACTGTATCAACAAAAAAGTGCCATTAATCGGCTCCCCAAAGAATGGAGCCCAGCCCGATCCTTTTTGTACGCCGCTTATCGATAGCGTAATCTGCAAAGGCGTATCGCCGGCTCCAAACTCCGAGCCAGGCAAACCCCAGCACAACGCACAAGCATCGCCGGCTTCCGGTGGGATCAATGGAGTACCCATGATTAATTTGGGCTCACTGCTGGAATTTTCGATCTAAACTCCTCGATGCCCGGTGTATCGAAGCCCTGCAAACAATCATGCATGAAATCGATTTGCTGCTGAAACATAGCCCCGAGAAGACCATCGACAGAAGTTACCGCAGAGTTTTTCAGCTGATGCTTATACATGTGCATCAGTTGCAGCTCCAACGGCTCGAAGATCAGCAAAAACTTTCCACCGCGTTTATGAATTATTTCCATGATCGTTATCGTCCTTCCGTTTCGACTGGACAAAAGCCCAAGAGTCAAGTTTAATTTTATGCTTACTATTTTTAACGCCGTCTTTTTCCCATTGTTCAAAAACGAGCTTCCCGCAAAGGTGTATCGGATCGCCCTTTTTGAAATGCTTACTAAGAGCCTCGGCACGTTTACCGTACATAAAACAATCAACAAAGCAAACAGTTTCTTTTTTCTCACCATCGTTACCTTTGTAAGTTTCATTAGTTGCAATCCCAAAATTGACAACCGCCGTATTGCTTTGTAAATACTTTAGTTCCGGAGCCCTCGAAATATGGCCCATTAAAATAACCTGATTAAAGCTCGACACGTTCACGCTCACTTTCCGTTAAAATAACATCTACACAATTTCCGGTTGAATTCCACGATACACCATTCCAGATCAGCTCAACAGGAGCCCCCACTTGAGGTTTAAACCAAAACCGAAACTCCTTATGCGGATCAAACGTACTCATCATATACGTTATGTCAACTTTCCGCATTGACGCAGGGCCATCATAAACAATTGGGCCCTTTGTAACCTTTGACTTTTTTTCCTCTACTGGCATTTTCAATCCTCACTTTCAAATTGGCAATTCACGATTATTAAACAAATACAACTGCTTATGTTCAGGTGGTTCCTTTAACACGCGTTCCGTTTTGCTATCTATGAAGTTTTCAATTTCACGCATAGAGTACCCGGCTTCGAGGGGCTCCCCAGTTTTCCACGCATGCAATATCTTGTCGGCGTTGATATCGCTTTTCAAACAACCCCAGACCGTTGACCAGTAACCAACGTGTTCCCACTTATCCGCATCGTCCGGTTTTTTCATTGTCAGAGTTATTGCTTTTGCAGTACCCCACGTACCCATAAGTCGACGGCCGTGCAGAGCCTCAATAACTTCTACACGGCCGGGTAAATCTAATTCCGCAAGTGTTGAGGGTCTTGCAGAATAACGACCTACATACTCTGTGATTCTTGCAGAATCACCGGCTTTACGTATGTCGACGACCATACTGCCAAGCGTAGTCCGTTGCCATAACTGCGAAAGTTTTTCGCGATCCATATAATTTGATTCAATTAAGCAGTGCAGATGCGGGTGCCATTGGCCTGATTTTTCGGATTTTTTAATCTGAAAGAACCAAACCCCGCCACGTATATTATCGCTTAAGTATTTCAATTTGCGGTACTTCTGGAAAAACTTGTAAAGGTTATTGATTTGGTCATGCAGTGGGGCGTCCGAATGTTTTAATGTCAAAGTGAAAAACTTCAACCTTGAAACACTCTGAGCCCATGGTTTAATTTGTTCAACAAGGAACCATGATCTTTTTTTGGAGCAAAGAGGACACCAACGTAATTTGCAGCTTTTCGCGGCCACGCGAAGATCGCCGGTATCCTTATGCCTTACAAACCAAGCCCGATGGCGGCACGTATCAAAAGCGTCCAACCGCCTTTGCTGATTCTTTCCCGTCTGCAAAGCGTATGCTTCACGCGTAGCAAGCATTTCTTCATTACACGCGACGACAGAATGATCTCTGTAACTGCGTGGCATACCTTTACCACCAGATGTTTCTATGGCATGAACTAGAGGTGTTTCACTTTTACACATAATTTTAATCCCTTAAAATCGCAGACGCGGAGCGTCCGCTCAAATTTGACCTTAGGAAGTGACTGGCTTCCTGAGTAAAACGCTTAAAATCTCATTGCAGTATCCGGAAACGCGGCAAGGTGAATTATTCCCAAATCCCTTATGGGCCTTGAACACCTTGCCGGAACCGTAAAAACCAGTCTGCAACGAGTATCGATAACGCTCGGCTTTGCTCTCCAGCAGTACCTATCCTCTATCGATAAACAAAATATACACCGTAAAACCAAAACGTCAAATAAAAAAAAAGCTGCCCAGCTTTTACACCGAACAGCTTCTTAGTTACTTTTCCCCACCCGGACTACGCGACCGTGTCTATCGCAATCTCAAATAAAGGCACATCATCACCACCCGCATTTTCAATACCGTCGACCTGACCATCATAACCAACCCGATCAGGACCAACACCCGGGCCGTCGATACTTATACCAAGCCTCACAATATCACCACCAACAATGCTAACACTCTGAATGTTCAATATATTCGGCTCAACAATTGCGAAGAAATTCGATTTTGTTGCTGTGTTAATAAACACAGCTTCCGACATCTGAATATCGATCCAACTATTGCCGACTGAATATTCAGCTGACACCGGAACCGGCACGTCGCCTTGTAACGGCTCAGTAAAATTATCAACCGGCACCCCGGTAACCCCAACCAACTCCGTAGGGAAACCCGAATACACAACCTCAGTTAAAGGCGGGCCAAAAGACACAAACAATACATCGCCCTGAATTACATTCCCATCCGGTTTCGTACCCGCTACGAACTTATAAGACGATCCACCGAACAGCAAAAACAACTTCGTAGGGTCAAACACGGATTCAACCAAATCTTGATCAAAAACCAATGTCGCACTTAAACCGACCGTGTCAATTACCCCCGCCACGTATAACGGAGCAGGATTAAGCACCAACTGTGGCTGAGGTGCGAAACGTCTGGCTAACGCGACCATCCGCACGTATGATCCGGAACTGGAAGTATACCAGCTGACCTTCTTGAATCGCGAACGGAGCTGTCATCGCCTGTGGCGTTGTAGGTGCGGTTGTTCCGTCACCATCGATCACGCCAGCTTGACGCCAAGGCCCGTTAAAGAAGTTGCGGGTTATGTTTTGCGGCGTGCCCATCTGAACAACCATATGTGCACCATCTTCGTCGAGCCAAGGTAGAGAATCGTCGAACGACACCGACAAAGCCTGACCTGTTGCAAGAGCAGTTACCGCGACCAATGGATCGCCATCAGGAAGCGACAAAATGGCCGGGCCATCGTCTACAACAACCCCACCAGCAGCAAGCAATGAAGTCGCAGAGCGGACGTAATGATTAAACCCAGTGAGTTTAATCGTTTCGCCGAGCTTATTCTGCCATGCAATCGCAGCTGCATAAGTTGCCCATTCAGCACGTTGCAAAGCTGTCAAAGTACTCGACCAACGCCCGGTTGATCCGGTCATATTCGATCTTACAGCTTGCTGCCTTGCTGTGTTTGGATTGACTGGTTTTGTACGGGACCGTACATAATTACCAGAACGGTTACGGGCAAAAGTTTGACCGCCAATCGATCCGGACGCAGCTAGAACACCACCACCAAATTTGACTAACATAATAAATCTCCCTAATTAAAGTTTACACACACACCTACTTTAAAATGTCCGGGTTTGACTTACGAAGCCAATCCGGTAAATCTTCAAATTTAACACTCCCCCACAGGCCCCGCTTTTCGTCCTGGGCGGTTTTCTGCAGCTGATTATATAACTCTGTTTTTTCGTGCGGATACTTTGTATACGAATAACCAAGCCCGTGCTTAATAATCTCCTCGTTTAAAATTTTCCCATCATTCAGCCTGACATACACCAAAAGCCGACCATACCGCCCGCGATCCGGGCCGTCTTTTTGCAGCTGCAAAACTACCTGAGACCCCAGACATAAGTTTTTCGTGAACTGAGTTGCTTCGGGGCCGAAAAATTGAACCGGCATGCGAGGGTGTTTCGTTTCGGGAGTGTCTACGCCGATCAGCCGGAGCATCTCAAGTTTGCTTTCCGGAGTCTGCATAGTAACCTCAATCGTGTCGCCATCAATCACTCGCTCAACAACCGCATACATTTGCGTATCGGTTACATTCTCAACCGGTACATTTTCTAGTTGATCCAAAACCACAGCAGTAACCGGCCCCCACACTGCGGGTATAATTCCAAACGCCGCAGCAATACTCACCAACGTAACCAACACTTTAACCAAAAATGTATGATTCATATTCCCAGCTCCTTTTCCCAAAATATTCTGTCAATATCGATTTAACGTCTATCGGGAAATATACCGAGTAAAAAAAA
>JAGLHQ010000234.1 GCA_023143375.1 Planctomycetota bacterium | reverse complement strand
CGAGGAGCATTGAGACGGCACCCAAGCGATTGCTGGAGGACGGCAGATTCAGAGGAAATCTATGAAGAGCCGAAGCTTGGGAGGGAGCTGGAGAGAGTCAGGAAGGAACGAAATCATATGAGAAGACATCTGATGGAGACAGCGGAGGGTGTATGGCACAGCTCGACTTTCAGCCAGAAATGATAGGTCGGGAGAATGAACTCAAAGAGCTTCATGAGCACCTAAGCAAGGCCGCACATGGACGTGGAACCACCCTATTCATATCAGGAGAAGCAGGAATAGGAAAGACGAGACTGTTGGAAGAGATCAAGAACATAGCAGGATCGAAAGGTTTTCAGATACTGAGTGGAAACAGCCTGTACGAATCCCTCACACCCTACATGCCCTTCTTGGAAGCATTGAGATCAGGAGGGATGGAATCGCTTTTCGCAGAGGAAGCGCCGAGAGTGGAAGCAGTCTACCTGGTCACGAATTCAGGCTTGCTGGTCGAGGAAGTTCTGCGGGAGGAGACAGAACTCGATTCAGATCTGTTCGCTTCCATGCTCACAACCGTCGGAGGTTTCGTCAAGGATTCTCTGTCGATGTTGAGCGGAGAGGAAAGAGAAGGAATGCTGAACAGCCTGGGTTACGAGAACCACAGAATCCTCATTGAGAGCGGAAAGGAGACGAATCTCGCCGTAATCCTCACAGGACGAGAGAACGAATTTCTCATCAACGACATGAGAGACATCCTGGTGAAGGTGCAGAAGAGCCACGGAGACATCCTGCGTCAATGGGACGGAGACGAAGAGAGCGTGCAGGGAATCGAGGACACGCTCCGACCGCTCGTCGCGTCCGGCAAGTACGACGGAGTCTACTTCGGACTGCAGGACCCGGAGGCGAGAAGGAATCGGCTGTTCGAGAACGTCTCCTTGGGATTGACTAGACAAGCGAAGACGACACCGACCCTGCTGTGCATCGAGGACCTCCACTGGGCGGACCCCTCTTCCCTGGCACTGATGCACTACACGGCGAGAAACACGAGGAAGTGCAGTCTTCTTCTCATTGGCACTTTCAGACCCGAGGACGTCGCGGCGAGGGAGGGCAAGACACACCCTCTGATCGAGACCATGCAGATGATGAGTCGGGAGGACCTGTGCGAAAGAATCGAGCTGGAGAGACTGCCTCAGGAGAGCACAGGTGACTTCCTATCC
>JAGLHQ010000233.1 GCA_023143375.1 Planctomycetota bacterium | reverse complement strand
GGGCACCTATGTTCTCGATCATCATATTTAATACACCTACACTATATACACTTAAAAAACGCTTCACCGAATCACCGAATCACGAATCCCTATTCACGAACCCATTCCACCCTCATATCGGCCGATTATCCCCCATTCTTCAATATTGCCAGTAGATGCCGGATCGCGATCTTAAATTGGATTTGACTTAGACAACAAAAGTGGCAGCGGGTTATCTGCCTTAAGGCAGACTTCTCTTGTCTTCTTAGTCATATCCAATTTAAAGATCAAAAACACAAATCAAACAATTTTTCGCCCATTAACACAAAAACCAAACACCGATTATCGGCCCTTAGTCAACAAATATCACATAAACATTTAAATAACAACAACTTACAATGAAACACCGTACAAATCACAAACTTACCACAATTTTCTATTTTACCCATTTTAACTAAAGGATTTCGCCACACTTCCCCGATACCTAGTTTGTCGCGTTTGCCTATTTTAACACTTATAGCGATTATAGCTTTTTATTTAAAGTCGTATGTTAATTTGGGCTGCTTGGTAAACATAGGAATTTTGAGGATTATTATGACAAAGAAATATGTATTAGAACGATACTTAGACGCCCTGCTTGAGGGTGACAGGACTGCCTGTAGATCGGTAATCGAGGAAACACTTCAGCGCGGCATGCCCGCTAACCAGGTTTATATGAAAATAATCTGGCCTATAATGGTCGAGATCGACAATCTGTACAGATCCGACAAGATCGATTCAGCCGCCGAGGCCTTCGCAACTCGGATCAACCGCACGATCGTCGATCAACTCCAGAATAAGCTGCCTAAGAAAAAAACAAAGGAAAAACGCATCGTCATCTGCAGCAACCCAAGCGAACACGCAGAGCTTGGGGCCCAGATGACTGCCGATCTGTTCGAGAGCGACGGGTGGGAAACACGCCACCTCGGGGGAAGCGTAAGCAACGATGACATCCTGACCTTCATACATTCCTACAAGCCAGATGTGCTGCTGATGTACGGAACCGACGCAAAAGGTGCGCCGGATATACGCCGACTTATCGATACGGTCAAATCAGTAAACGCATTCCCGGAAATGCGATTGATGCTGTCTGGCGGTATATTCGACCGCGCCGAAGGCCTGTGGGAAGAGATCGGGGCGGATATGTACGCCGCCACCGCCGGCGAAGCGGTCACACTGGCATCGGCAGGACAAGAAGAAGTTCCTGTACCAAAAAGAACGATTAAACAGAGAAAACGAAGTAAGAAAGAACCCGTATCGGCAGAGTAGCCGACCAAATTCCCTGTCGGGACTTAAAATAACTTTCTTCTTCTAATCTACTTCATATATAGCATCGGGTAATGCCCGATGCTTATTTTATGCGCAGATTTCGACACTTGAAAAGATGCGATACCAAACCTCGCCGTAGGGTGTGCTTTAGCACACGCGGAACTTCTCCATACCCAACACATCATTCATTTACAACATAAACCATCATAAACCCGAAACCCCCAAAAGTCAATTATACTCATAATAAATTAGTGAATGATTTTTTGTTAAATTTTTACAAAACTCACTTGACTTGTTCTGTTTTTAGTGTATAATATAAGTGTCTCAGCAGAGGCAGACATAGACCAAGATTGGTCAGGATTCAGGTCAGCAGACCACGTCAGGCAAGCATGCCGGGTTCAGCGAAAGTTGCGTAAGTTTTTGTAGGGTGTGCTTTAGCACACGCCGAATCTCTGCGGTCTCCGCGACCTCAGCCTGTCGCGGTGTAGCTCGCAGAACGAAGACGGGCGGCAAAAAATGTAGTAAATCGTAAGTACTGAGGCTCAAAGCCGAAATGCAAAATATGCAAAACAAACCCAATTTGATAATTGCTAAAACAACTGTAAGGTAAGCAGTAATAACAACTTAAGGATATAATCGAAAATCGCCAAAAAAAACAAACCCAATTTAAAAACGATGACAAAAAACACGAAAAGGAACAAAAAAAACACCGTAAGCAAAATTGAGCGAAGCAAAAAATGGACCGAAGGGACATCCCGATTTATCGGAACCCCGAACTCGCTTCGGGACTAAATACTGAACCATGGCGACAGTCCCGGAATCCAAAATCTTTTGAAAAAGTATTCGGGATTGAAACGGCAAATTGGATATTAAACTGTCACCTATAAATATAATATATTTTGTAAAACTCGTTGCAATGCCGATATGTAATCGGTATATTGATGGCTTCGTATGTAACTAGCGGATAGCGGATAGGACGTCTTTGGCGTCTCCAGCCTATGGCTGGTTTGGGTTTCGGCTGGGCTGGTATTAGAACAGAAAATGTGACAATAATTCGATAGAGCAGGTTAAATGAACTTAACGCAAATACTTCAGCCAACGTGTGTAAAGGCCCCTCTTGAGGGTACAGATAAGGACTCGGTAATTACAGAACTGGTCGAACTGCTGGCAGACAGCGGGCAACTTCTTGATAAAGAAGTTGTGCTCGAAGCCGTACTCGTTCGCGAGCAGACTCGCAGCACGGGTATCGGGTCTGGGATCGCTATCCCGCACGGCAAATGCGCCGGGGTTAAAGAACTTGTGATGAGCATCGGGATCACAAAGGACGGGGTCGATTTTGACAGCATCGACGGTAAGCCTGTCTCCATCGTAATCCTGCTGGCGTCACCTATCGATCGCACTGGCCCGCATATCCAGGCACTGGCACGTATCAGCCGTCTTATGCTCGACGAGGACTTTAAGACAAACCTCGAAAACGCAACAAGCGCCGAAGAAGTCTACGAACAGATCAGCAACCGGGAAAATGAATAACTAGCGTACAGTAAACCGCATGGGCAGAAAATCTGCCCATCCTACGGTGAAACACAGGTTTTCGTTACACTTACTTTGACTCCCACTGCCTTTAGGTAGATAACCTCTCGAACCGTTAGTTGGCTGAGAATATCAAGCTGTAACGATCAGATGTTATGCATTCTTTGATTCCCATAGGATCATTCCTGGTTCGTAAGGCTCTACGAGGTCTGCATGTCTTGGTAGTATTCTTAGTGCGAAACCGTGCTTACCTGACATTCTGCATGGTATCTGGCCGGCGAAAGTTGTAACGTGATCTGGCCTGCCGTTGCTCTCGAATGCCATTAGCGAAACCTGGCCCTCAATGATGTTTCCGTCAGGGTCCATGTTGCCGTGGTATATCTGTACGGAGACATCCTGCGGCGCCAGTGAGCCGAGGTTAACCTTGGCAGAGACGTTTAGCTGTGAGCCGACTTCGAGCTCCGGCTGTTTGATGTTGAGGTCGGAAACTTTTTTCCCGTCGTCGATCTGAATGTCCACGTCCTCTATTGACAGGTCGGACCATGCCTGTTTGACCTTTGACTTCCATGCGGAAAGCTCTCTTACCGGTGCCATCTGGTTGTCGGTCATTCTGTTCCAGCGTACGTCTGACGGATTGTAAAACTTGCGTGTGTATTCTGCGACCATGCGTGCGGTGTTGAACCGGGGAGCACACCACTTTACGGTTGCCTTCATTCGCTTAACCCATCTGCGTGGGAAGCTGTCTTTTGCATGAGAATAGAACAAGGGGATTATCTCGTTTTCGAGAATGTTGAAAAGTGCGCGTGACTCGACGTCGTCCTGGTAGTTGAGGTCTTCGTACTCTTCGCCAGCACCTATGATCCATCCGCCGTCGGGCGTGTATCCTTCGCACCACCACCCGTCGAGGGTGCTTAGGTTTGGTGCGCCGTTGATGGCAGCTTTCATGCCGCTTGTTCCGCTTGCCTCCAACGGTCTGCGTGGGTTGTTTAGCCAGACGTCAACGCCTTGAACCATGTTTCTGGCTACGTCGATGTCGTAATCCTCGAGGAATATGATCCTTCTTCTGACGTCTCTGCCCGATGCAAAGTGAACGATCTGTCGGATTATCTCTTTGCCCTCTGCATCGCGCGGATGCGCCTTGCCCGCGAAGATGAACTGGATCGGTCTTTCGGTGTCTGTGAGAATTTTTCTGAGACGGCCCGGATCCTTTAGGAGGAGGCTTCCTCTTTTGTATGTCGCGAACCTTCTTGCAAACCCGATGGTCAGGGCCTCGGGGTCGAGAGCTTCTTCTGCCCATCCGAACTCAGTGTGGTATGCACCTCTTCGCTGCATCTGTTTTTTCAAGCTGTTTCTTGCGAAGCTTACGAGGCGTTCTTTTCCGCGTTGGTGTATTCTCCAGAACTCCTCGTCGGGGACCTGGTCGATGTTTGTCCATACTGATTTGTCTATGGCTTCATCGCCCCACTTCGCACCGAGGTATCTTTCGTAGAGGGAGTTGAGCTCGGGGCTTAGCCATGTCTTTGCGTGTATTCCGTTTGTTACGGACTTTATTGGTATCTCTTCTTTTGGCAGGTCCGGCCATAGGCATGACCAAATGTCTCTTGAGACCTCGCCATGGAGGAGGCTTACGCCGTTGCGATAGGAACTCATTCTGATAGCGAGAACGGGCATCTTGAAGAGCTCGTGGTCGTCGTTGGGGTTTGTCCTTCCGAGAGCGAGGAACTCTTTGCGGTTGATGCCAAGCTTCCCATAGTAATGTCCGAAGTACTTATCCATCAGGTCCGGTGAGAACTCGTCGCTGCCTGCGGCAACGGGCGTGTGGACGGTGAAGACGTTACCTGCTTTTGCGGCTTCTAAGGCTTCTGCGAAAGACATGTTTGCTGCGCTTCTAAGCCGTCTCACGCGTTCGAGGGCCATGAATGCTGCGTGCCCCTCGTTCATGTGGCAAACTGTTGGCTCTATTCCAACTGCAAGGAGTGCCTTTAGTCCGCCGATGCCGAGGATCATTTCCTGACAGATGCGCATTTCTTCTGCTCCGCCGTAAAGTGTCTGCGTGATGGTTCTGTCCTGGTGCGAATTCTTCGGTATATTCGTATCGAGAAGGTATAGGGCAACCCTGCCTACCTGTGCTTTCCATACCTGTGCTGTTACTGTTCTGCCTGGGAACTGTACAGAGACTGTCACCGGGCGTTTGCTTTTTTTTCTGACGATCTCTACTGGAAGGTTACAGAAATCATTGTTGTTGTAGTGCTCCTGCTGCCATCCATCGGTGTTTAGGTATTGTCTGAAGTATCCCTTCTGGTATAGAAGCCCGACGCCTACGAGAGGCAGCCCGAGGTCCGACGCGCTTTTTAAGTGATCGCCGGCGAGTATGCCGAGTCCGCCGGAGTAGATCGGCAGTGACTCGTGTATGCCAAACTCAGCACTGAAATATGCGATGGTCGGTTGCGTTTTGAGGGAATAGACCTTGTCAAACCATCTTGGTACGGTCATGTAGTCGTTTAGCTTTTCGGCGGCCTGCGAGAGCTGGTATATGAATCCCTCGTTCTCTGCGAGATCCTCAAGCCGTGCCTGGGAAACGGTGGCGAGCATTTTAACCGGGTTGTGTCCTGACTGCTCCCATAGATTGTTATCTATGCGTTTGAAAAGCTCTACGAACTCAGCGTTCCATGACCAAAAAAGGTTCTTGGCAATGACGGTTAAATCCTTTAGTGTTTCCGGTAATGTCGGTAAAACCGTAAATGTCCGTATTGTCTGCATATAATCAATTCCTTAAAACGATCCTAAACTCGAGCCGCACGTACACCGCGAAACCCTTAATCTATACGCTTATTCGACCAGAGCAGGCCTTGGCTTAATGCTAAAAGCCCAATGTGACAATCTACAGAAAAAATGCATAAAGATTATCGGTCCTTCCGCACCGCCGATACGAAAAAAAGACATGGAAAAGTCGATGAAAAATCATAAAAGCGGTTAATTCCCGTGATATCAGTAATGTGATTTATGTTTTTTCCATAGTTTTACTGAAATGCTTTCCTTTGGTTACTTATCCGGGAAATCCTGAATTGTAAAAAAGAAAAGAGTTGCAAATTTCAATAAATAAACGGCATGGTCCTATAAAGACGGATTCAAAAGTGCAAAAGATGGGGATTTTTCGTGCTTTCATAAATTGTGGTATGGATATATAATGGAAATATAAAGATCGAAGATTGAAATGTAAAATTGAGGAATCGCCTTCGGCGATGCTTTTTTATAGTGGATTCCAGATCGTTTCTGGAATGACAACGTAGCGATCGGGATTAAAGATTTAAAGAGCAAAATGTATCTATCTATAATAATACCGGCTTATAATGAAGGCCATAAGATCGCAGGCGATGTTGTTAGTGCGGCCGATTTTCTTGCACGGAACAATTTGACGGGCGAGATCATTGTTGTTGACGACGGGAGTACCGACGGTACGGCAGCGGCGGCGAAGGACGCCCTTGCGAAGGCTTACGAGGGTGTTGAGGTTAAAGTAATCTGCCTTGATGCAAATATGGGAAAAGGATTTGCTGTCAAAAAAGGTATTTTATCGTCTTGCGGAGATTATGTTGCGTTTGTGGATTGCGGATGCTGCGTGCCCTACGATTATCTCCTTAAAGGTATCGAACTTATCCGTAACGACCCTGGCGATATCGATATCGCTCATGCATCCCGTAAACTGAATAAAAGTACGATCCACGAATGCCAAAGCTTTAAGCGGCGGATGTGTTCATGGCTGTTTAAGCGGTTTCTCGTAATATTGATGGGCGGATGTAAGGAATTTACGGATACTCAGTGCGGATTTAAGGTTTATCGGAGCGCGATAGCTCATGAGCTTTTCGGTGAGTGTGTTACTGACGGGTTTATGTTCGATGTTGAGATAATCCTTCGGGCTCAAAAACGTGGTTATCGCATAAGCGAGTTCCCTATTGAATGGACGTGCGATATCGACAGCCGACTTTCGCCTTCAAAAAAGCTTATTGAAATACTTCGCGAACTTATAACAATCAAGAAAGCGCTATCGGATGACTGAGAATGCCGACTTAACCTCTGCCAGGCCGATGGACGACGAGACGTCTCTATTTTATATACTTCGGTTGGCTGCTCCTATGATGGTGACGCTTATATCGTTTACGATCATGCAGTTCGTGGATCGTTATATGGTCTCTCATCTTGGGACGAGCGCGCTTGCAGCGATAATGCCTGCGGGTATAACGGCATTTGTACCGGCAAGCTTTGCATTGGGTGTGGTCGCTACGGTTAGTACTTTCGTAAGCCAATGCTACGGTCGAGGTGAGCTTAGGGGCTGCTCCAACTTCTGCTGGCAGGCGATCTATCTCGGTCTGATATATATTTCTTTTACCACACTGATACTGTGGCCCGCTGCACCGAAAATTTTCCTGATAATGGGACATGAGTCTTCCGTAATTGAAATGGAAGTTGTCTATTTTCGCATAATGCTTTATGTACACTTCACGGCGGTAATCATCTGGAGCTGCGGTAATTTTTATATGGGCATTCATCGTCCGAACATTTTAATGTATGCTGCGATCGTGGCTCATATTGTCAACGTCATATCCAACTACATTTTGATCTTCGGCAAGTTCGGATTCCCCGCAATGGGTATCGCCGGGGCCGCGTGGGGTACTTTTATCGGTGTTAGTCTTGAAGCGGCCATTTTGCTGGCGGTATTTGTCGGTCCTGAAATGAACAAGACTTACCGATCCGTTCGTTCGATGAATGTTAATTTTGTCAGGATGAAAAGCCTTTTAAAAGTAGGCGCTCCATCCGGATTCAGCTTTATGATAAACATTGCTTTTTTCGGTATGATCCTGTTCGGGCTGGTGGGTCGATTCGGTAAAGAAGCACTGGCTGCGACGGGTGCGGCGCTGTCTTGCACTAACCTTTCGATCATGCCTATAATCGGATTGAAGAATGCGCTAACGGCAACGGTCGGCAAGAGCATCGGTAAGAACAGAAAAGACATCGCGATCGCACAAACGAATACTTGCCTGCGAGCGGCCCTTATGTACGTGATCTTTATGGGTGCATGTTTCATCGTTTTTCGTCATGGCTTGATGCGGTTCTGGTCGACTGACACAAGAGTGATCGAGATAGGTATCAGGGTGTTTGTTTTCTCTGCGGTATTTCAGTTGTTTGACTGCATTTTTCATATTTATAACGGATCGCTTAAGGGGGCCGGGGATACGATGTGGCCTGCGATCATTTCGGCGACGTGTGCGATAATTGTTCTAGGCGGCGGCGGATTTATGATAGTACGTTTCCTGCCCGGCCTGGGCGCGCTGGGTCCGTGGATAGCGGCGATAATGAATCTTGCTATCGCAGCGTTTGCGATGCGTTGGAGGTTTAAGAGCAACCACTGGATGAAGATCGACCTGTTCAAACATGACGTTACCGAAGTTCCTTCCGGGGCCGAAACGGTAATAAAATAGCGTAGAGCGTACAGCGTTTAGCGAATAGGCTGCCTGCGGTGGCGGCTGACCTTTGGTCAGCTTGGGACTTTAGTTAGATATCATAGAGGACCGTTTTCCAATCGCCGAAATATTTGATGGTCGGCGTGTTTTCTGTTTCGTTTAGGCGTGAGAACCTCAAGCCCCTGGTTTGTTCGGATTCATTACAGTAAGTTTCGATCTGCATATCGGTCATTATCATAAATGCCGTGGAAAGCGCGTCGGCGACAGCAGCATCCTGTGTGATCACCCATGTCGCGAATTTGCCAGTTAGCGGTTTTGCGGCGGCTGGGTCTATGATATGCGAGCCTTTTTGCAAACCCGAGGCGCTTAGTGCGGCATTGGCTAGTTCTACACGAGCGATAGTTTTTTGTCTATCGTCAGGATCGCTAAAAGTGACGGGCCATCCGTTAGTTCCTTCCGGTGCGTCCAAGGCGAGCACCGAACTGTATCCGCCGTGGAGGAGCGCGTAATCGATGCTCCATTCCTTTAGCAGACGAGCCATTATGTTAAGTGCGTATCCTTTGCCGATCCCGCCGAGGTCGACGGCGACCGGGGCGGTGGAAAGCTCTATGGTGTGATCGGTGTCGTTTAGTTTTATGTTATCCGAACCGGTGTGCTCGATGGCGTACTGGAGGTCGTCGTTCGAGGGGGTAAGGAGTTCTTTGTTGTCGTCGAGGAAGCAATTGTAGAGGAGTCCTGTTGTAATGTCGAATGCGCCGGAAGTTTTTTTGAATATGTCTATGGAAAGCTTTATGCAGTCGAAAGCGTCGGGGGTCAGGGTCATCGGTCTGTTGGCGGCGAGTTGGTTGAC
Organism: Planctomycetota bacterium; assembly: GCA_023143375.1. Taxonomy (GTDB): domain Bacteria; phylum Planctomycetota; class Phycisphaerae; order Sedimentisphaerales; family Anaerohalosphaeraceae; genus JAFGKL01. Next base: position 2,544 of record JAGLHQ010000233.1, on the reverse strand, counting down.
AATGGATATGTCGCTGGTTTCGAGGAATCTGGAGAGCTGCTGCTCGATCCTTAGAAGCTCATCAAATGCAGCGGCGGCGGCCTGGTGTGCATATTGAGCATCGTCGTTTAAGATGAGTATCTCGAAAACAGTTCCCATCGCATCGTAGCTGAATCGATGGGCCTGCTTGAAAACATCATCTAAGATGACATTTAGCTGATTGTCATTCGGCTTTTGCTGCATTTTCCAGTGCCTGGAACTTGTCCAGTAAATCCTTTTTTATAAGTCCGCGAATCTCTACGGCGGGACGCAATTGAACGTACTCGTCGAATAACGGCAGGTACATGTCGCGCTTGCCTGGCGGAGGTATGCTGTAAAGTTTGTTTATCATGTCCTGCTCTACGTCGGGTGAGCATATTATGATCGGGGCTATGGGTGCGTTGCGGTCAACGGAGCCCTGCCATGCAATGTTCTTGAAACCTCTCAGGTACCATGGCAGGGGCCAGTAATCGTCGCCAGTGGTAACGACCTGGATATAGATGTCTTTGTTTACGGCATCTGCGATGTCGGCAATGCGATCTGTAATTTCAAAGACGTCGTTTGAGGTGTGTGCGTATACGTAGGGGTTGGAAGGCTCGGCAGCGTGACTTGCAGCGCCAAGATACACCTGGTACAAGGGGATGGCGAGGCCGAATATAATTAGAAGCAGAATGAAGACAGCTTTGGACATTCGGGTAGGGAAAGTTTTTATTAAAGAAACGAAAGCAAAACCTGCAAGCAATGCCATACCGTGAAAGAAACCGAGGAGACACCATGGGGTTTTGTAAGGGATGGCGGAATAGACGACGGTCATTATGACGGTGTAAACGGCAATGAAGCGGACGAGCTTTATATCAACGTGTAAAGCAGAACTTTTCTTGAAGGCCAGGAAGCAGCCTATTACAGCAAAAACAACTATGAAGTCCTCGTTCCATTTTGACTTTTCAAAACCTTCTATGTATGTCAGCAGGTCGAGATAATAATACCACCGGTGGGTGTGGAGCGAGTTTGCCGATGCCCTGCCAAGATAAGTTGTATAAGTTGCAACCGACTCGACGATGCCGGATGGGTTGGTGAAAAATGACGAATAAAAGAGCATCGAAACAACGGCAGCGGCGAGAACACCCAGGGCCAGATGGACCTTGTTGGTTTGCTTTAAAACGGCAAGCGGGGTTTTGTCCTTTGATATTAAAGCGGTTAGAAGAATCGCTAAAAGCATTGCGGCGAATGCTATTATACACGTTTCCTTTGTAGCGTGCATCAGGCCTGCAAATATCCCGGCAGCTATCATCCATGGGAGCTTACGACTCTTTGTATAACGGTATCCGCAAACAATTAAACCGAAAGTGAAACAGACCAGAAGCATTTCCTGTATGTAGTATTTACTGTAAAAGACGAAAGCCGGTGAAACGGTGACGAGGACAGCGGCGGTAAGACATGTGTAAAATGAAAGTCCGTCGAAAAGCAGAAAGGTCAGGAGAACTAGTATTACGCCGAAAACGGCGGGTATGATGCGGAGGGTTGATTCTGTTAGCTTTGCATAGGAATCGGCGGAAGTTAGCTTTGCCGGTATTAGCGTTAGGTAGTTCAGGGTCGGTCCGTGGTACTCGTTGCTGTCGTAGGTGTAGGTGCCCTCTTCAAGCAACTGGCCAAACTTAGCGGCGTGTACGGCTTCGTCGGTGTGCATAGGACGACAGCCCAAGTACTGCGTTCGCAATACAAGGGCTGTGGCCGTTAGTATCAAAACAATTATAATTTGTTTTTTTGTCATATTAGTCTATAGGCTTACCGTAGATTTCAACTTCAATAAAGTGGTTAAGCTCGTTAGCGTTATTTCCGTTGCTGTGAAGCTTTACATATCTTGCCTTGCTGCCCTTTGCGTCGATGAGCTTTCCTTCCGAAGTTTCGACATAGTGCATGTCCGAACCAAGGCCAAGGCCGAGCGAGTTGTCTATGTCGTTATTGAAGATGGTCGTTACGCCGGTGATGAAATCAGGGTCGTTGGAAAGCTGGGCAACAACATCGAAATATACTCTTGGCTGTTTGTGGAAGTGCCATACAATAACGGCGTAAATCTCATGCTCGGCGCCAAGGTCGACGGTTACGTACTGCTCGAATGGTCCAAGCTCTACGAAACTTCCGTCCGAGGCGTCTTTATCGCCATCGGTTATCATTTCTATCTCGCCGATGACGGGCTCTTCGTCACTGGATGAGATCGTTTTGCCTGCGGCAACATTAGTTGTACCTTCCGGAGCGTAGAATGGCGGACGGGGCTTGCCAAGCGGTTTTTCCAAATTCGGAACCCTAAGGTTCTGGGGGGTTCCTACAAACATAGGCTTGGGAAGTTCCAGCGGTATCGGAACCATCTTGACATCCGATGGCACGACGGCTTTTGCGACTTCTTCCACAACCTCAGCAACGGCTTTGGCTGTGCCTTCTACTGCCTCTGCAACACCTTGAGCAAGATCGGTTACGGGCTGAGTGATCTCCGGAGCAATTATCGGTTCTGCGGGAACGATCTTAACG
>JAGLHQ010000232.1 GCA_023143375.1 Planctomycetota bacterium | reverse complement strand
CTGCCCTTTCCGAGCACATAAATGCGGTCGGCAAACAGCGGCAGCATGTCGACGGAATGCGTAGCCATAATGACGGTTATCTTCTGCTCGCGATTGAGGCGACTCAAAAGGTGCAGCATTTTCGCCTCCCCAGCCGGATCCAGACCCGCTGTAGGCTCGTCGAGAACAAGTATCGACGGCTGCATCGCAAGGATACCGGCAAGGCCGATCCGCTTTTGCTCGCCAAAACTCAATTGATGGATCGCTCTGGCGGCGAGATGCTCGGCGCCAACCTGTTTTAAGGCGTTTGCCACCCTGCGATCCACTTCGCCATCATCCAACCCAAGATTCCTCGGCCCAAACGCAATATCCTGCTGAACCGTAGGGGCGAAAAGCTGATCGTTGGGATTTTGCAGGACAAAACCGATATGCTGATAAAGCTGCGAGGCCTTGTACTCGCCGATCGGCTTTCCGTTTACGAGGACCTGCCCCTTTTGGGGTTTCAACAGCCCCGCCATGACCTTGAGCAGTGTCGTTTTTCCGGAACCGTTCGAGGCAAGCATCGCCACAAACTCGCCCTTATCGGCATGGAGATTCACCCGCGAAAGGGCCTGAGTGCCTTCCTGGTAGCTAAAACTTATGTCAACAATTCTAATCACAGAATGTCTCTCGGTCATCCTATGCACCTTTCGATAAGAAAAGAAGCAACTACAGCAGTTACAGGAAGAGACAGAATCAACAACACGTCTGTCTTTTTCAAGGGAGCCAGCGGTTCCGTAACAAACCGGCCTGTATAGCAACGCAGCATCATTGCCTCAGTTGTTCTCTGCGACTGGTCAATGGCGCCGAGTAACACAGCCCCTGCCAATGTCCCTACAGATGACAGGGATTTTTTCATATTTATATATCCAAGCCTTGTCTGCTGAGCCGAGATGACATTTGCTGTATGATCGATCAGAGAAAAAATAAAGCGATACATCATCATCGCGATCTCAACCCATAGGTATGGTACTTTCAGCCATAGAAGGGACAGGAATATTTTGTACGCCGGCGTCGCAAAAC
>JAGLHQ010000231.1 GCA_023143375.1 Planctomycetota bacterium | reverse complement strand
CCTGCTTAGGTCCGCCCCGTCCTTTTTCATGATATTTCCGGCCTGATGGTTTACATTTAACCGCAACGGAAAATTTAATGTCCGGCGGACATTATTGTTACAATAGGCAATTTAAGAACTCGGCTATCAGCTTTTAGCTGTATTTTTAAAGTTAGATAAATACCCAACTTTATTCTTGAATCCCAGAAATTTTATGGTATAATGCAGTCCGACCAAGCACGGTCAAGACAGGTCAGCAGACCAAGGGGATCATATCTCGGCAGCAGCCAGTTCTTTAAAATCTAAATACCGTCCTCTCTGCGCCATCTGTGGGAAAATAAATAGTGTTTGTAGGGTGTGCTTTAGCACACGCGGAACCTTTATTATGCAAAACAAACCCAATTTGCCAAACGGCAATAAGCGTAAGTTAAGTGCTAGTAAGGTATTACGAGACTGACAAAAATGTAGCAAAAAAACAAACCCAATTTAAGAGCACCAATGGGTCACAAATTTATTGCAGAAATGCACAAAACAAACCGATGAGTCAGCGGATTATCTGCCTATTAGGCAGCCCAATTTAAGATTTGTTGATAAATACGCGTTTTCCAGGGCAAAGGTTCAATTGCGTAGCAGCAGTACCCATAACAAGCTAACGGATATAGAAGTTATGTGCCTAAAGGCACTCTTTTGAGGCTTTGATGGCTTCTTTTAGGTCCATCTTTCCCTCGTATAGTGTTCTTCCTATTATGACACCGGCGGCTCCTATTTCCTTTATCTTTATGACGTCAGAAATCTCTGTTACTCCGCCGGAAGCTATTACCGGGTGTTTCGATGCGTCGATAAGCGCCTTTGTTCTTTCAAAGTTAGGGCCTGACATCATTCCGTCTTTAGCGATGTCCGTATATATGATCGCCGCCAACGGCAGATTTGCCGCCATCTCAGCGAAATCCAAAAGTTGATTAGCAGCGTCCTGTGTCCATCCTTCTACGGCTACTCTCGAACCGCGTGCATCGATCCCGAGAACAAGCTTTCCCGGGTACTTGTTTGCCATCTCTGAGAACCATGCGAAGCGGTTTACGGCACTTGTTCCGAGAATCACTCTTTCTACTCCGATGTCGAGCATTAGACGTATTGAGCCTTCGTCTCTTATTCCGCCTCCTACTTCTATCTTAACGCCCTGTGTTTGGGCGATGGTTCTGATGGCGTCAACGTTAATTGGCTTGCCAATTTTGGCTCCGTCGAGATCTACAACGTGTATGAACCTTGCCCCGGCTCCGTGAAATCTTTTGGCCTGCTTTGCAGGATCCATCTCGTACGATATTTTTTTGTGATACTGTCCCTGAATCAGTCGTACACAACTGCCTGACATCAAATCTATCGCGGGCCAAACTTCCATAATACTTCTCCACTACACCAAATAAAGACGACTTAGGTTACAAATCGAAATATATCCGAATGGATGTGAAGTTTCAACAAAATACTACTAATACCAATGGTATTTATTTTGTTCGCGTCGTAAGGGCTGTAAGTTATTGTACAAAAACTGTCATTTGGGCAAGAAGCCCTTTGCTCTATGGATTAATTTAATGGTTGCGTGGTCAAAAATCAAGTTCGGTTTGATAACAAAATGCTGTGATAGACAGATGATGTGCCGTTTGTTATTTTTTTACGGCGTAGACTTTGTTGGCATCTAGCAGGCCTAGTTTTACCATCTCATCGTACAGTTTACCTGCGGCGGGCTTTATGACATAAGCTTCGCAACCCTCACGAAATGCGCCGAAGACATGCTCGGGTTCTTCCTGCGAGGTTGTCATTATAATCTTTATTCCGTCAAGTCCTTCTATTCCAAGCTCCCTTTCTGTCTTCCTGATCGCTTCGAGTGTCTGATGTCCGTCCATCGTCGGCATCTGTATGTCCAGAGTTACGACGTCGTAAGGTTTTCTTTCATCAAGACCTTCGAGGAATTTCTGAAAGCCCTCCTTACCATTTTCTGCAAACGTGCATTCGCAGAAATCTGCCAACAATAGTTCCAGACCCTTTCTGCAAACGGGATCGTCATCAATGACAAGTGCCTTAAGTCTTTTCTGCACACTCAGATTCAGTTGCTGAACAGGTGCCTGATAGTGAATAAACTCCGAAGCGTCTTCTCCCTGAAGTTGGCGGACAACAGCGTCGATCCAGTCCTTGACACGCAGTACCATATCTGCGGCATCCGAATGCCCCATTTCTTCAAAGCCGAACTCCGCTTCATGGCAAAGTGTATAGACGTCCATGACTCCGCACATTCCCGATTCGCCTTTTATCGAGTGGAGTATCCTTCTTATTTTCGCAGCGTCTTCTTCGCTATTTTTTCCTGCTTCAAACGCCAGTGCCGCTGCTTCAAGTTCTGTCAGTTGTGACGTCGTAGAGTCTATGTAGGCAGGCCATAGATCCTCGATTATCATCGAAGAATCGACATTAGCCGGGTCCGGAAATTGGCCGTTGGTTCTTACTAAAGTAAAGGCTTCTTTTTTCATTTTTTGCCCTGTTTTTATCGGAACTTAGACTGCGGAGGCACTGAACTGTTCCGCAGTTAACTGTTTTTTCGGCACATTTCATTGGCAATTTAACTAAAAATTTAAGATTAATTACCACTATATCCAGCCATTAAGCTCAAATAGCGACAAAGTTTAAGTCTGGGCTTGAAATAGCCCTCAATTCTTTGTAAAGTATGCGGATTGAAAGACGCGATTAATGCCGGCGTGACTTTTATGGGATATGTAAAGTCTTTGGCAGCAGTAATCTGGAGAGGTGTCCGAGTGGCTTAAGGAGCTGGTTTCGAAAACCAGTGTACTGTCCGCAGTACCGCGGGTTCGAATCCCGCCCTCTCCGTTTTCTCAAACTGGCTGTTGGCCAGTTTGAGAGTCGTTAGTCTTTGGTTTTTAGTCGTTAGGGAAGGATACGGCCTAGCGGCCGATACACTTTTATTAAAAAACAGTTGTCATGCAACTCTTTTAATTTCAGTGGCTTACGTTAACATCAAGATCGTTGACGGCCAGTTTGAGAGAGATTAGTTATTAGTTTTTAGATATTAGTAACTGATTCGGCCCCTGGCCGAGGCTTTTTTTATGCAAAAAGGCTATTTTTAGATCGGCGTGAGTAATAAGTGCTTTTCCCATTTTTTGTGGGTTTTTTTGACGGGGTCTTGGAATGATAGTTATTATGGACTATGGCGTCGGTAACGTAAAAAGCGTTATCAATGCAATAAATCACATCGGCTGTGAGGCTAAGGTCAGTTGTGAAATATCTGACATCGAGACCGCCGACGGTATAATTCTGCCCGGGGTTGGCGCTTGCGGGTATGCAATGACAGTTCTCGGCGATCTTTCAGAGGTTGTTCGCAGCGTCGCACTAAACGGTAAGCCTCTGCTTGGGATATGCGTTGGGTTTCAACTGCTCTTCGACGAAAGCTACGAGCACGGCGTACACAAAGGGCTGGGGCTGGTGAGCGGAAAAGTTATCCCGATCCCTTCAACCGCTCCGAACGGCGGGCGTCTTTCGATACCTCACATGGGCTGGAACCTTGTAAACTTCCCAGATGATATGGAACTGTTCGATGGGCTTGGCGACGGCAAACACTTTGCGTTTGCGAACTCCTACTACGCCGACATAAGCGATGCCGATGCAAAAGTCGCATATACCAATTACGGGATCGACATCGCAGGTGCCGTACAGAAAGGTAATATCTTCGGCTGTCAGTTCCACCCTGAAAAAAGCGGCGAAGATGGGCTGAATGTATTACGAAATTTCGACCGTATCTGCAAAAGGAACAAACAATAATGCTGACGAAACGAATAATCCCATGCCTTGACGTTAAAGACAACCGCGTTGTTAAAGGCGTAAACTTTTTAAACCTGCGTGATGCCGGCGATCCGGTAGAACTTGGCGCAAGATACAGCGCAGAAGGCGCCGACGAGCTGGTGTTCCTTGATATCACAGCGACGATCCGCTCGAACAGAACGATCGTAGAACTGGTTGAAAAAGTGGCGAAGAATGTTTTTATACCGTTTACCGTTGGCGGCGGTATCACCAAGGTCGACGAAATTGGGTTGCTGCTGCGCAGCGGCGCCGATAAATGTTCCATCAACACCGCTGCTGTTATGAACCCAAACCTGCTTGCAGAAGCTGCGCAGAGATTCGGTAATCAGTGCGTGGTGCTTGCTATCGATGCAAAGCGTACCGAAGGTAAAAAGGACAAGTGGCACGTTACCGTAAAGGCAGGGTCGGAACCTACGGACATCGACGTTATCGAATGGGCGGTTAAAGCGCAAAAGCTTGGTGCAGGTGAAATACTTTTAACGAGCATGGATGCCGACGGGACAAAAGAAGGGTACGACCTTGAACTTACGGCTGCGGTTTCGGATGCTGTGGATATTCCGGTAATCGCCTCAGGAGGCGCAGGGACACTTGCGAGTCTTGCAGAAGTTCTGGATAAGGGCAAAGCGGATGCGGTTCTTGCCGCTTCGATATTCCACTTCGGCGAATACACGGTCAAAGACACAAAGGACTTTTTGGCAAGCAAGGGCATACCGATAAGGCCGGTAGGTTGAGCGTTAAGATTTACAACTTTGTTGTACTTGTCACATGCATTGTTATTCTTACGATCTCTATGACCTGCCAGGCAAACGATCTGGGTATCTCTATTTTTGGCTTTAAGTGGCAGATGCATTGCGTGAGCAAACATTTACTTGGAATAAGATGTGCCTTGTGCGGAATGACGCATTCGTTTTGCGCGATGGGGCACGGGCGGCTGGCGGAAGCTTTCGGATATCATAGATTGGGGCCATTACTTTTTTGCTTTATTCTTTTTCAGATACCGTATAGAATACACGCAATTGCATTAAAAGTTCGCAGAAGTTTGTTGAAAAAAGCCAATGTTTACTTCGCCGTTGCCGTTGGTATTGCAATCATCGTCAACTGGCTCGTTTATCTTGGAGGCCGTGTAATATGAATCAGCAAGATGCAAAGAGTATCTCTGTTATAGAACCGATATCTCAGGCCATCGATAAAACCAAGCAGATACTGTTCGATCCGTTCGATATAAAAAAATGGCTCATTATCGGTTTCTGCGCATGGCTGGCAAACATGCTTCAAGGCGGGGGGGGCGGTGGCGGGGGCGGCAACGACAATTCCAATCATAATGAGTTCGGCATTATGATCGAAAATGCTCTTGCAAACAATTTCCCATTAGCGATAACAGTGATATCTGTTTCCCTGATCCTTATTATTACTTTGATAATAGTTTGCCTATGGTTGTCCAGCCGGGGGCGTTTCATGTTCCTTCATTGTATCGCTAACAATGTAGCCGAAGTCAGGCGGCCGTGGCACAAGTTCAGAGGACAGGGCAACAGCCTTTTTCTTTTCAGGCTAAGTGTTGTATTGACAACGTCTATCTGTGGCGCAATTATTGGAGGTCTGATCAAATTGATGGCTACGGTGTTTGAGAATAGTTCTACAGGGGGGCCGAATATCGTTATAATTTTTACAATAATATTCGCATCGCTTATCACTCTGCCATTGGTCATTATCATCTCGGTCATATTAAAATTCACAAAGGATTTTGTCGTACCGATCATGTACCTTAAAGGCACCAAAGTTCTACAGGCATGGAGCGAATTCCTAAACGTGCTTAAATGCAACAAGGCGAACTTCACAATTTATATATTATTTCAAGTGCTGATCTTTTTGTGTTTGTTGGTCATAATATTATTGGCAAGCTGCCTGGTATCATGTATTTGCGGTTGCCTACTCGCCCCACTGCTGATATCGACAGCGATGCTTAGCCCGGTCATACTGGTAGTGCTTATTATACCAGCCATACTATTGATAACCTATGCAATCAACGTGGTACTGCTGCCTGTATCCACTTTTTGCCGGTCATACTCGCTATTGTACCTCGCTCAGTACGGTCCTGAGTTTGACGTTTTCTTCAAAGGCGACGATGATATTTCGGAAGCAGAACTTATTATTCCGGAATTGCCTCAGCAATAGTTTCTCCGAACTCGGTTGCGGCGTGTGGACCGCTGGCAGTTATTATGTTCCCGTCCTGTTCGAGGTCTGCGCCGGTGTAGTTTGCGCCTAGTTTTTTAATGTTTTCTGCTTCGCTCTCAAAGCAAGTGGCAGTTATGCCTTCTAACAAACCTGCATTAGCGAGTATGCGGGGAGCTATACATATTGCAGCAAGAACCTTGCCTTGGGTCATTGCGTCTTTTGCAAGTTTCAATGCAACCTGGTTGTCATAGTACTCGGCAGCTCCGCCGCCGCCTATAAAGACTATTGCATCGAACTGATCGACAATTATCTCTTCTAATTTCATCGTCGAAACAGCAACAGCGCCAAGCTTGCCTTTGCAATTGCCAAGAACGGAACTGGCAACAGTAGTTTTAACATGCGCCGCTTCCAGGGCTTTCTGGGTGTCGAACAACTCTTCGTCCCGAAATATCTCCCTGGCAATTATCAATACTGCCTTTTTTACATCGCTCATTTCGTGTCCCCTTAACGCAATCCCCTTTTTAGCTACGAACTATGTGTCTGCTTAGGCATATAATAACCGAAAAATGGTGAGACATGCCACAAAAAAGTATGATTATTGTCGGTATTGTTTTTTGCCGATATACGTGTATGCCATTATTACGCCGACATAAATATTCGATCATCTTGCTGAGCATCTATTGGCCGGCAATATTTATCCTGACGCATATTCCTGTTCCGATGCTTGCCAGACAGAGCGGGATGTCCGATAAGACCATGCATTTTCTGGCTTATATGGCCCTTGTGTTCTTTTTATGGCTGGCGATCAGCCCATACCAAAAGGTCAACTGGAAGAAAGCAAAGGCGTGGATCATACTTGCGGTCATCGTTTGGTACGGGGTTTTCGACGAATGGCTCCAAAGCAAAGTCGGGCGAAATGCCGATATGATGGACATCGCCGCCGATCTTTCAGGGGCGGTTGCGGGGCTGGTGGTACTGAGTATTTTCAGCTTTTGGCCGGCTGCACTGGTTGTCGCCGCGATCTTTATCTTTACCGGATCAAATTTTTCGAAGATCGATATGCTCTGGCAACTTCCGCATATAAGTGCCTGGTTCCACTTCGCGGGCTACACCGCCTTTACGCTTATCTGGATCCAATACATGTACCGCTATGTCAGGCTCAGCGCCGAAAAGCTAACTCAGCCGAGATGGATACTAAGCGCGCTGGCGGTACCGATCGCATTACTTGTGATCGTAAAATCAGCCGGGATACCTATGGGCAAAAAAGTGTGGCTGATGGATTGCTTGACCGCCCTTACGGCGATAGGTGCGGCGACGATAACTTCCTACTTTACATTCCTGTCTCTTATAGAGCCAACCGACTCTTCGGACTGAACGGCCTGTAAAGCGGGTCGCCTATCAAAAGCATCTGCCACGAATTATACGGGTTGGTTCCGTAGTACGCCTCGACAACCGTTTTGCCTTTTAGCAGCGATCTAAAAAAATGATCTGGTTTTGGAAAAGCCGACAAATACGGTTCTGCAACTGCTCCGAGAGTTACTGTTATCCCATCGAAAAGCATAGAAGGAACCCACTGAGAACTTTCTGCATTACGCAGGTCGACGGCTTCGAGGCTTGCAATATGGTATCCAACAGCACCGTCTACAAAATCGAACGCATCGACATATTTTTTCAGACTGTACCAACCGCAATACAATGCCGTTTCAGGGCAGGTGCCTTTTGCAAAAAGCTTGGCTGTGTCTTCTACCTTAACTTCCATCCGACCTGAAGCTGCTATAACATCTTTTGCCTTGCTTAAAAATTTATCGTATGTTGCATAGCTCCCATTCGTCTTAACGAGTGAGTAACCCGTGTC
>JAGLHQ010000230.1 GCA_023143375.1 Planctomycetota bacterium | reverse complement strand
GGCAAGGCCGCTTATTATTTTCACTATCCTGATCGACATCGATGAATATCGCCATCGACCTGCCCAATACAGGATGAGACGCTAAAGCAATATCTTTTACCTTCCCGTCAACCGGTGAATGAACCGGAGCGCAAACGAACGAATCGTTATCGCCGATCTTTTGTCCCGCAGTCACACCCTCACGCTTTTCCACAAGCGCGTTACAAGGCGCCCCGATATGCTGGCTCAGCATCACCACAACCTGTTTAGGGTTTGGGAACAATTGGATCTGACAGTTTTCGCTTAAATGTTTATTGTCCGGCGGGTGAACTCCGCCTGGAAATGTTAATTTTCCGTCGGCTTTAATGGTCGGCCTCCTTCAAAGAACAGCGATCTTTTTCTTGAACAGTACGTTTGAATATAAATGACAAAACCGTCACGCAAACAACGCTAAGCCCCAACGAAATCAGAAAACTCAACACCGTACGCGGGGATTCACCCGCAACGCTCTCAGCCAGTAAACGCTCAAAAACACACAGACTCACAATAAAAACCACTATAGGAAATAAAAAAACCCAAAAAACTCTCCATACAACCGAGGGGCCACGGGTCTTTCCCATATGCTCATATATTGTCTTGCAATCGTGATTCTGGCTGCAATCCGAACAAAATTCTTTTTCGCTCATTTTTTTTACCACATAATGTATTTCAGAGTTTATAATTAATAACAGGCAAACTTTCAAGTAAAATATGGCTGGTTCACTTAATATATGTCAATTGAGTTACAAAACAAAAGGAAGTGGTAAAATGGCTAAGATATTATTGGCAATACTATCCGTATATTCCTGTCTCCTCTTTACAGGATGCGCGACAAACCCCGTAACCGGCGAAAGTCAGCTAATGCTCGTTTCCCCCGCACAGGAAATGCAGATGGGAGCCCAATACGCCCCACAACTCGAAAAAGAGCTTGGAGGACGAATCCCCAATAGCACCCTCCAAAACTACGTAAATAACGTCGGCCAAAACATCGCACGCATAAGCCATCAGCCAAATCTCCAATTTACATACGTGGCTCTAAATCACGAGTCCATAAACGCGATGGCACTGCCCGGCGGATACATCTTTATAACAAGAGGCATGTTGGAAAAGCTGGATACTGAGGCCCAACTGGCAGGGATCCTCGCCCACGAAACAGCACACGTCACCGCCAAGCATTCGGCGCAGGCAATGAGCAGGCAGATGGGAATGGATTTGGCACTTTCCGTCGCAACAGAAAACAGATCGTCAGGTGCCGCCCAGGCCGCGGGGCTCGGAACACAATTGCTAATAAGCCTGCCATACAGCCGAAAGGACGAGCACCAGGCAGATTCGATAGGAATGGACTATACCGCAAAAGCAGGATACACGCCGCAGGCAATGATAGAGACTATGGAAATACTCGAACGGGAAAATGCCGTAAGATCGATCGAATTCCTCTCGACACACCCAAACCCGGGAAACAGAAAACAAAACCTGAAAAATCAGATCGCTTCAAGAAACTACCCGCACGCACTTAAGATAGGGCGTGAGGATTACAAGAAATTTGTCTCGGATAATTTGAAATAAAAAAAGCGGAGACATTGCTATCTCCGCTTTTGAAATACTTCTAAATAGATCGCCTGCCAACTATTCGCTGCGCCTATTCTCTATGTCGCTATAACCGCACTCCGGACATCTGTCAGGATAATCGTCGCTGCCATACTGCAGCATGAAAACATTGCTGCACTTCTTACACTTAAGCCCCCTGGCTGCTGATATCTCTTTACATTTGGGACACTCGATAGGCCCCGCCATTTGCATAGGGCCCATACCCATACTGCTGTTTTGAATGCTTTCCTGATATTCCTCGCGCGTGATCTCGCTATCGGCCCCGCATTCCGGATTTAGGCAGATCAGGGTGACCGTATCACTGACGCTGACCTTTGAGCCGCCCTTGAAGAAACGCGGAATATTCAAAGCTGCAACCAGCACAAGGCAGCCAACTACCATACCGATCATTACTTTCTGTTTTTTATCTTCGTCCATTACTAAACCTCCAAGAAGTTACCGAACATGTATTAAGAATATTCGCTTTTGTAGCTTTTGTCAAACGATTCTTTTTCCACCGCCGCCCCATATATTTGCCGACTCTATCCCGCTTATATCCAGAATCCGCGACGGATCTTCAGGCATCCCGGTCCTCGCCGAAAGATACGCAGACTCGATAACCGCCATATTAATAAGATCCGCAAACTCGTCGCCAAAAAGATTATTCGCCTCAGGCTGCAATATATGCAGTGCCAGATCCTCAAGAACCCCGAACAGGGACTCATCGCAGGATCGATCGTAATTCAGTTCCTTAATAATCTCACCGGCGTTATCGCGCACTGTAAAGGAGTCTTTGCTAATTATAATATACTTATCCTTGCCATATATCCTCAACGTTCGTTCTTCCGGACCGAATATCCGGCTTACAACAATGTTACACGAAAGCGTATCGCTAAAACGCATCGTGATAACCGCCATATCTTCCGTAAGCGACAGACGCTGCTGTTTGTCAGGAGCATGGTTGCTGGTCAAAGA
>JAGLHQ010000023.1 GCA_023143375.1 Planctomycetota bacterium | reverse complement strand
CTTGTAAAAGCCGTCGAGCACATCGCCGATAAGACGGGCAAGAGTGCGCAGATGCTTGAGCGTATGGTCGATAAGCTGGAATCTGCACCGGGCAACCTTCCGCCAGCGGAATAACACCGGTTTATTCGGGGAATATCGGGTCGAGCTGTGAGGCCATTGCGATAAGCTTTTTGTTTTCGTCGTCGGTTAGCGGTTTGTAGTCTGCGATCGTATCGAGAGCAAGCCTGAACAACTCCTCTTCGCCCGGCGGTATAAGAGCCGTGGTGTTCTGTGCCAGCGTAAACGACATCGCAAGCCGAACATCGTCTGGATCGGTGAGCGGCTGATACCAGCACTTGGAATATTTTTCTTTTAACGGATCGTCGGCGGGCCACCTTTGACATGCCATCGATTTCAGCGCTAATATCGCAAGAGACTTTTCCTTAGCACGAGCAATGACCTCTTGGCCGAACTTGTTCTTGTAAAAGGTCGCGAAGTTTATCGGAAACAACACCGAATCGAAATCGTACCGATCCATGGCTGTAAGCGCCGCGGCGTGGGTGTGTGCGGAGAAACCTACATACCGTATTCGGCCCTGTTTTTTTTCTTCCATTATCATTTCCATCACGCCGCCTTTTGCGAAAGCAGCGTCAACATCCTTTTTGACATCGACTATACCGTGAAGCTGGTACAGGTCGAAGTAATCTGTGCGTAGGTTTTTCAGCGACTGTTCAAACTCGACCTGTGCACCTTTTTTGTCACGCTCGCCCGTCTTGCATGCCAGAAAAACATCCTTGCGGTACGGCTGAAGTGCCGGGCCGAGCTTTTCTTCGGCATTGCCGTAGCTTGGAGCGACGTCGAAATAGTTTACGCCGCGAGCGATAGCGTCTGCGACAGCTTTGCTTGCAACTTCCGGCTCTGCGTTCATTACGACAATGCCGCCAAAGCCGATCACCGAAAGCTTAACGCCGGTGCTGCCGTACGGGCGCTTCGGGATATGGCCGTTGCCTGACTGTTCAATATCGCTTAGATTATCTTTAAACATCTTACTCATACCAAGAACTCCTATACCGGCTGTGGCTTTTTTAACAAACTGACGTCGATCCATCTCGAACATATTAACCTCCGAAACATTTATGCCTTTTCGCCGCTACGAATTTTTTCCAGCAGCTTGCGTGTTGCGACGATACCGTCTTCTTCGCTAAGGCCGCTGCCTTCGTATTCGACGCCGACGTAACCGTGATAGCCGTGCTTTAGCACAATGTCCATCATCTTATAGTAGTCGGTCCTCGTCTCGTTACCGTTGGCGTCAAAGTCGTGGCTCTTTGCGCTTACCGCTCTTGCGTAGGGCATCATCAGGTCGATCGCTTTGTACCTGTCAACCTCTGGCGGGAAGTTACCGAAATCCGGCAGCGTTCCGCAGTTGTCCATCCCGGTCATCTCGATAACTTTCGGCAGCCACGTACCTTCGCTGCTTAGCCCCCCGTGATTCTCGACGATAACATTTATACCCATAACCTTGCCGTAGATGCTAAGCTTTGTAAGCCCGTCGGCAGCGAGCTTGGCCTGCTCGTCATACGTCCCACTGGAAGCTGCGTTTACGCGTATCGAATGACATCCGAGATGCTTCGCGGCGTCTATCCACTTGTGATGATTCTTAACGGCCTGGTCGCGTTTTGCCTTGTCCGGATCGCCGAGATTGCCCTCGCCGTCGCACATGATAAGCAGCGAGTTTACGCCGGCGTCGGATGCGCGTTTTTTCATTTCGTCCAGATACCTGTTGTCGCTTGCCTTGTCCTTGAAGAAAGCGTTTACGTATTCGATGCCCTCAAACTCAAGCCTTGCCGCTTCCGATGCGAAATCAAGGTTATCCATCTTTTTTGCAAAAAGTTTTTTATGGAAGGACCACTGAGCCAGCGATATCTTAAAATCACGTTTACCGCCGCCGAACATCTGACCATTCTCGTCACAACCCGCCGAAAGTCCACAAACCATACCCGCTCCCAGCTTAATAAACGTTCTTCGTTCCATGCCAAAACCCTTTCTTGATCTTAAATATTAAGCGGAATACTCCCGATTAAAATATTTTATTACCTTAAATAACACACTTTCTGGGGCTGCCATACCTTCTCGTTGCCGTCTTTCAATATAGTTAGACATAGCTCAGATTATCAACTTACTCGATGCACCATAGCCCCGTTGTTGTTCGGATGTAAAGGCGTCCATCAACGGGGGCGGGAGTTGCGTAGATGTCACCGGGTATCGCATTTTGACCCACCTGCCTGAACGTGCTTTCGCAGGCTATTACGGTCGCCAGGCCGGATCTGTTAAAGAAATAGACGTTATCTCCCATCACAATTGGTGAGGCATAATATGCATCTCTTGACAACTTCTCTTGCCAAAGCAATTCGCCGCTGCCGGCACTGAGGCAACTCGCATACGACCAGTCCGACACCATAAAGATCAGCCCCTTATGCAAAACCGGCGATGACGTCACCGGTCCCTTGCCTCGCATATTTGTCCGCCATATCTCCCGAGCCGATCCGCCGCTTGCCATAGCAGAAATGTCTATGGCGGCAAAGTCGCCTCGACTCGGCAGGTAAACTGTATTGTCTTTCTGTATTATGGTCGCTACAGCCTCTCCCCTAAAATTGCCCTCCGTCTGAAAGCTCCACAATTCTCGACCCGAACTTACCTCCGTAGCTGCTAAGCGCCTTTTACACCAATTCAACAGCACTTTCGTGTCATTAAGATATGCAATCAGCGGAGTGCTGTGCTCGCCGTGGATTCCCGACCACTCGGCGAGTTTCACCGTCCACAGGCGGGCACCTGTTTCTGCGTGCAAGGCAGTTACGTATGGGGCTTTTGCATTGGTGCTTGTAACGATAATGTGATCGTTGTCCGCTACAAGAGAACTGGCCACACCGTGGATTCCCTCGAAAGAAAGGTTGCTGTCAGACCACAGAAGATTTCCTTGCATATCCGTACACATCAGACCAGGTGTACCAAAATAGGCGTACACTTTTCCACGGTGGATTACCGGGGTTGGGGAAGCCGGGGAATTGTCCAGGTGTGTAGTCGCCTTGGGCCCGGCCAGTCCTTCACGTTGCCACTTGATAGCCCCAGTGGTACGATCGACACAGAGGATCGCACGGACATAACTTTCTTTCCAGCCCACATAATTGGCCACGAGCAGACAAAGCACAACCATAGTCAACACTCCCGGTGAGAACAAGCGATGGGGACGGACAGGAGGCAGTCTCTTGCTGAAAACCTGCATCAAACACCACAACGCTATGCTGAGACAACAGCCAACTGCCACAAGTGTTTCCCTATTAATATTCGGGTTCCAGAGCCATCCGGGAATCCGATTCAGTACTATCCAAGGGCCAAGGAATCCGCAGGCAAATGCAAATAGGAATGCAAGTAGGAATGCAGCCAGTGACAATAAAGATTGCTTTGAATCGTCAGTGTTGACCTGTTGATTAGAACCATTTTCCGATTTGCGGCGTCTCAGGAACGCCCCGATAAGTGATGCCGAACCGATGCTCATCAGCATCGCGATGCTGAGATATGTAGCCGGCAAATGATAACTAATCGTCCGCAAACCATAGTATTCAGGACTAGGTCTAAGCAGGATCAAGGGCGCAACGAGAGCCATCACCAGAACACCAAGAATAATACGATACCGTGATCGATCCGGCAGACCCATTATCACGACAGCAATTCCGATCCCCACCAGCATGAAGGATTGTAACCAGGCTGCAAAGTGCGACCGATGATCCGTATTTGAAATATCCAGACAAAGTAATGCCAGGACGTATAGCAACGATCCGATAAGCAGGCAGAACATTAGCATTGACCTGAACTGACCCTTCTTCTGACGGAGTTCACTGCGATAGTACCGGAGAATATAGGGGGCGATCGACGCCACCAACAGAAGTGTCAAGACTAAGAGAATGTATATCCCTGTCTGTCTGTTCTGGCCATGCACCACAGAATACGCCGCAGTGACGATAATATCGTCGCCAACTACGACCGGCGATGAGTGCCCCTGTCCCGGCAGGCTTGTCTTCCATGCCACGTTGCTATCCTCAGACCATGTTGTAGGGCCGTCCGGCTCGCTTTGGCCTTGTTTGCTGAGGCCGCGCCAGCCTGGCCAATCCGTGTCCGATTGGCCCAAACAGGTGACAGCAGGTGCCATCAAGAGTGCCAGCAGCACACAATACCGGCGATAGTAGCTCTTACGTGACATTTTCTTTCTCATATATCTGACCCTCCACATTTAACTTCATAAACGGCATTTCTGCGTCCTTTCACACTTTTCCTGAGACAGTCCTGTACGATTCAAGCCCTATACAAAATCCAGTTTCTTTGTCACAGTTTACTTGGTAAATCCAGATTAAATCCCTGTAAATGCAAAAATCATAGTACAAACATAACCGTAAACCCGCACCCCGTCAACAATATAAAACCCTTGAATTAAGCACCGAAAGCCAATATCATTGTTGCTGACATGAAACTTAGATTTTTACTGAAAGGCTGGAAATGGATAATTTTGAATCCGTAAACGACATACTGGAATTCGCGATCTCAGAAGAAATGGCAGCGTGGAACTTTTACAACCAGATGGCAAAGAAGGCAAGAAACCCGGAGATCAAGAAAACTTTCGAGACATTCGCTCTTGAGGAAAGGCAGCACCAGAAAAAACTCGAAGAGATAAAGGAGTTCGCAGAAGCGTTCTCGCCCGAGATCGTTACCGACATGAAGATCGCGGAATGTCTTATTCCCGTAGAGCCTACGCCCGATATGAATTATCAGGCGGCGATAACCTACGCGATGAAAAAGGAAGCAACCGCGATGAAGCTCTATACGCTGCTGGCAACGATGACGACCGAGCCGAAACTAAAAGCCGTATTCGAAGCGCTGGCAAACGAAGAAGCAAAACACAAACTACGCTTCGAAAAAGAATACGAAGAAGAAATCTTGAAAGAAGACTAATTGAACTATGAAGTGATTTGAGTTTTTAGGATTTTGAACCACTACCTTTGAAAAGGCACATTCTGCCTAACTAGACAGCCTCCCACCTGCCGCCGTAGATGTTGGCGAATTATTTGTCCACCTTGGGCTATAAATGCTTAATCGATATGTCTAGCCAGTGTGTTTTCAGGTATTCAGCAACAAGCCTGCGATGGCAATTATCCGCCGTCGCCTCGGCACATAGAAAACAGCTCATATCCAACTCGTTCAACCCAATATGTTTTTCAATTTGGCGGGCTGTGATTATCTTCTTGAACTGTTCTTCATATCCAGACCAACTGATGGCCCCGTTTTTATAATCGTTCAAAAGTTGCTTTGTAGGTGCCATCACCGGCAAATGCACATACCCGGCACCGACGATATTTCCCAGGAAGTAACCGACATCGCCGCGTTTAGTATACCCCGCCAATTGCGAAGTGTTGTACAGCCGCACGTCTATAATCTTCTTGACCTGCGCGTCCTTAAGCAGCGAGAAAAACTCACGTGCGTTCTTGCCCGAATAACCTATCGTAAAGATTTGCATTATATTGCCCTCGTTTGTTGCGTTCATATCTCACCAATGTTTTTACTTTATTTAACAGCGTTTTTCAACTATTAATCCTGTTATATTTTCAATCTGATTAGCCGGTCTTTATTTTCGATACGATCTGCTTTGTCTCTAGCGACTGCCCCTTGTGTGCCTGCTTAAACTCTTCGATGGAATTGCTGGCCATCTGCTTAAAGACCTCGTTGCCCTTTACGATCTCCTGCAATGCCTTTGACCTTTTCCGTGCCGTTGCCAAAAACGCCGCTGCCTTTATCCCATACGCCCCGCCAAGTAAGCCTGCCAAAGCGATACCAACTTCCATCACGCCATCAGCCGTCGCCCACACGTCAACCTTTCTCTGCGAATCGTTTATAGCATTACCCGCCACATCAAAGCTCGCCTGCGAAAGTAAACTTGCATCACTAACCGCAGGCATCTGCTTCGGCAGCCCATAGTCAAACACGAACGCCCTAGACTGCAATTCACCAAGCGAAGAAAGCTTGACCAGCTTTTCCGAACCCCCTTCATCCTTAGCAGTCCTGACCACAGCCGACGCAGTAGCGTTGTGCAGCCACGCATTTTCCTTCTGCATCTCACTTGCACCAAACCGCATCACCTCACACCCCGAAGCCATCACCATCACCGCCATCACACCTAAAACCATTCTTTTCATAACAATCTCCTTAATTTTAATCTTTCAGTAATTTGTTTTTTTGCTACAATACGAACATAATAATATCGGTTAGGTTAATTCAATGGACATCGCTAAAAAATATACCCCACAAACAATCTTGCTTTGGAAAAAGATCGCTGATCATCCAGAAGCCAATCGCATACTAAGCCTCTTTCCTTCTGCAAAAATAAAATCTATCGAACACCAGCGAATCTCTCTGCCAGATAATTTATCACCCGGCCAAGCCCTGTTAAAAGGCAAGCGAATCCTTATGATAGGCTGTAGTTCAAGCTTCATAGGCAGATTCGATGGCAATCTTGGCCAAAATGTTCGGTGTTGCCCATATTACAAACTAGTTCCGCTATCAAATGGTTGCCCGTATTACTGTACATACTGCTACCTCGCTTTCGTTTATAGGAAACATTCGCCGTATATTAAATTGAACATAAACTATGACGACATAATTAAACAAATCTCAAAAACCGCTGTAAAATCTCCACACAGAGCAGACTTCAACATGGGAGAGATGCTCGACAGCCTTGCTCTTGACCACATAACAAATCTAACCAAAAAACTCATACCTTTCATTCCCACATTGCCAAATGCTTACTTGATGCTGCTCACAAAAAGCAGCAACATTGAAAACCTGCTAAAAATAGAACCAAACAACCACACTGTTCTGTCATGGTCTCTTAATACGCAACGAAATATTGACCTTTACGAAATAGGAACTGCCGATATGCAACAACGTATAGATGCTGCAAAAAGCTGCCAAAACCATGGCTACCGAATAAGATTCAGAATAGACCCGGGCATTCTTTATGACAATTGGCAAAACGATTACTCCAAACTGATACACTCAACACTTTCAAATGTAAAACCTGAAAACATTACTCTTGGCATGCTTCGTCTGCTGCCCGGACATAAAAAGCTTGCTCTCGATGCTTATGGTGCGAAATCAAAGGAACTGATTTCTCAAAAATTATCTGAATCATCGTCTGACGGCAAAAGCCGTTATCATCCTCAATTTCGCATTGAATTTTATAACCTCCTAATAGATCGCATTAGAGACATCGATAAAAATATAAGTATCAGCCTTTGCAGAGAAACACCTGATGTCTGGAATGCTCTAAAAGATCGATGCACTCCCAAAAAATGCAATTGTGTCACATGGTAGATTTAAGCAACGGAATCAATTAACTCATTACTTCTCGAGGAATAACTGCAAATGTAATATTCATAGCTATAGAATTCATTTTCATTTCTGCTCGAATATGTACATTGGGTCAATTTTCTCTTTTCACAACTACGGCCAACCAAACTTGCAGCTTTGTGTATAACAGATTTGCTAAACTTGTCTTGGACTATCAAAACTTTGCCCTTTGGATCGCACAGGTTTTCGATCTCATAAAGGCTGCCCTTAACTTCTGTAGATTTCATCTGTTCAAATAATGGTTTAACTACATAAGACAAATTTATTATTTTGTATGGCCCCAGATTGTTTTGTATCCTGTTAAGTTGATCCATATTTAAAGGAAACTTCTTTTCTAAAGTTAATGCCATCCCATTGCTAATGCCAATCCGGTCTTTGCGAGATAATTCAAAATACTTTTTTAAGATATCTTTACCGACCGCAAGACTTATTCCTGACGTGTCGTTCAGTATGTAATTTATCCTGATTTTTTTAGATGAGACGTTTATTGACGACTCAGAAAGATGTTGTATTATACAAGCTAACATGTCCGTTATTGCCAAAGATGCCACCGATGGTCCTGAACCAATATCAAGAATATTAAACTGGCCGTCATACAAGTGAGCGACAAAATCATCCGAGGTCATATGCCCGATCAGGCTGTCTTGAATTTGAAAATAATGCCTGGCAAAAAAGATGTCTAAAAAGGCACGCATCCCTGATGGATTCGTAGGATATCTCATTTCTTCTTCGCTTACATTTCTACAAGGCAACCTATTTAGGAAACCATGTAAAATATCTTTTACTGGCTTTCTTAGTTTCCAATTACCATCTGGGCAAAGCTCCTGTTTTACACTGTCATACAATTTATTTGCACCCCTCATTTACCGCCCCCTTCTGCTTTGCTTACAAAACCCTCTATCGCCCTTAGCCGATACTCGTGTGCTATCTGTTTTTCCGTCAGCCCTTCAAGCTTCATCTGAAACTGCCTCGTATCCTCCACCAGCGAGCTAACGTCTCGGCACAACCCGTCAAGCTGCCTTTGCAAGTTAACCCAACTCCCCACTATCAAAGACGCCAGCAATACAAGCTGCACCAGCACCGACAAATTCACCTGCCTGTTAAAGCTCCAGCCTTCCTTCGTCATCAGTACGCTCTCCTTCGCACGATCTCTAATCGTGTTTGCTGCTTATCAATATCCATCGCCATGCCTGTAATAACAAACTCGCTCCGCCTATCTCGTCTTATTCCGAGAATGTCCCTGCTCTCCGGGCTGCATACAACCCTATCACCGAGACAATAATGCATGCCGACAACGGCAGTGTTCACTGTGACATTATCTATCACCCTTTCGCTAAGCCTTGCCTTAGTTTTGCAATACGCAGCGATTGCATTGCTGTCATCGATCTGGTCGGCTTCTAACTGCCCTGTTCTAACCTGATCGTAAAATACACTCGTCGGCATCACCTTGCGATACGCGTAACTGCTATCGGTTTCTATCGTCTCTGTCACAGGAGCACACCCGTCAGCCGCCCCGTTACTTACCGAATAATTCACCCTCACATCCGAAGCCACCGTCGCAGTTATCCTTAAGATTAGCGCGGATGCTCCTATCGCCGTCCACATTTGCGCGCCAAGTTCATCTTCGCTTAGCCAAACACCGCATTGATCGTCGAGTACGTCAAAACTATCTGTAAACTCTTGCCAATTCACACCGTCATCGAACGAGACCTCAAGGTAATAACCTTTGTCACCGGTTATCGCCCTTTCAAACACCCTGCGTCGCGTAAGATACTCCTGCCCCTGGAAGACTTTACTAAAGTCAAACGCCGGCTCTCCATAATCACCCGCTTCATTAAGGCACCACTTGCGATACACATCGGCAACACTGTCAAAGTTGCTGCTGGTACTTTGCTCGTACTCGCTTTGCGGCAACCCTTCCAGCAAACTATCCCACGCAGGTACAAGCGTAAACGTAGACTCGTACTCCTTATACTCACCTTGAACAATGAACCTGTCCGTTACAGGCCAGCGTCCTCTATCGCTGTCTATGCCTATGACATTTGTCCTCGATATATCCAGTCCGTTTCCTGCGTACTGACAGTTAAGCTCCACGGCCCGGCCTTTACCAGGCCGATAAAAAACTATCCCGCTGCTAACTCCAACAAAGCAATAGCTCGGTTCAACCGCAAACTGAACGCCGGTCTTTTTGCAGCAAAGCTCGATAACCTCAGCAACATTCTTGCCTTCAAGATTCAATTCTTCGGCGACCATATAACCTGTAACCGCTTCAAGCTCTTCTAAGCAAGGAACCCCGACAAGCCCCAGCAAAACATATTCGCTAAGCAGATAAAGGATGATCTCGCCATAACTCCAGAGCTTTGCGTTATCATCAGCGGCAAACACTGTATAGCTTTTACCGTTACATATCACCTTTTGCTTAGATGCATTACCTTCGCCGTCTTCGTTAAACACAGCCTGCATCCCAACCATAAACCGCGAACCGTCCGTCGCATCTGCATACCGCCTTCCAAAAACCGTCATCCTCTCCATCGACGCGATAAAGTCCCGTGCGGTTATTACAACGCTTTGCCCATCGCCGTTTATCTGCGTGCGTATGCCCTCGACATTCCCTTCAAAGACGCTGACACTTTCAACCTGCGTTTCACCTACACCTGCATTATAAAGCTGACGTATGCTAACCTGCGAGCCCATAGGGACAATTGATTCAATATCCTCAACCGGACAAATGTCTGTCTCGTCAAGCGAGCTTACATCGTATTGAAGCACCACACTGCTGCCTTTAGCACACGCTGCCCGTTCAATACACACAACCCTCAGGAACCCGCAAACCTTCCCGTCCAAAAAAATAACCGGCCGTAAAGCCGGCACACCCAACTCATCTTTACCGGGACAATAAAACTCTATTGCATTGCTCATATCATTCACCGCCTTATCTGTTTAATTAGACACTGCTTACCTGTATCTCGCTTACACCTTCCGGAACTATTGCACTTACATCGATCTGTACACTCCGTGACAACATCTCAATGCCGACGGCGTCTTCTGCACCGATGCAGAACTTATAGCTGCCCTCGCTCAAGGCTCCCACCAGTATGCTGTAAACCCTCACGCCCTTATATTGGACGCTGCCAAGCTGCTCTAAGGCCTCTGTCCGCACGGGGCCATGATCATGGTAGATGTTAAACTTGGTTACATCGCTCCTGTGCCCCAGCGGGCTATAGAACCATACAAGCCGAACCTTGCTGCCGCTAACCTGCTCTGCATACACATCGAACACATTGTTGCATCCGGTTTCTATCAGCTCGCCGTCACCATCGAAGGCAACCTTAACAACCGCGTTTAAGTCACCGGCCTCATCGCCTATCCCGTTAGCCTTTCGCAACACATAATAATAAACTTCACTCGCGTCATGAGCGCAACTTGCAGGGACAACAACCCTTTCCAGGTTCGTCTCGCTAACCGCTAAAAGACTCTCAAAGCTAATCATATCTAAGGTGTTGCCTCGATAAAGATTACTGCTCCCTGCAATCCTCGCCCAAAAATCCCCGCCGGTCAAACCCATACAAAGCTTAGAACCCTTTACACTGTCACCTTCACTCAAACTATCATAAAACTTCACATCCATCTTAACTCTCCATCCCTGGCTCTCTGGTAAGCTCACTTGCTCCATCAGCCATACCTAGTTTTAATATTGTCTCGTCATTTACATTCTTTATAAGCATATCGCCTGTAACCTTGTCCTGGCTCATCTTGCCGACCAATCTGCTAAGCGCATAAAAGTCCAGCCGCACCTCGACAGGTATATAGCGCTCAGCGTTAGCAAGCCTGTTATCACCATCCTTATCGGCATCGATAACGCCGACCAGATCCCCCGCATCAAACGGAACCGTACCGTAGGCAACACTAAACTTATACCAACCGTCACCGATCTCACTGATCGCCGGAGCCGATCCTGATTTGTCAACACCAGCTAAGCTCTTTAAACTCTCAAACTCCATCTCGCCTGCCGCACCTGTTAAACCCGTCCCGTCTTGTGAAACATAAAACGGTATCTCTATCGCACTATTTGCCATTTGTTTTCCTTCCTTAATTAATTGACCGATTACCTTTTTTCGCTTACCCTATACAACAAACCAATCAAGTGCTTATCTGTCCAAAGGCAGCCTATCTAAAAATTCTCATTCTGCCTTGATTACTCGCCACCGCATTGCTTACAAACTTATGCTCGCTAAGCACCGCTCCGATCTGCCCTGCGTTACCATAGATGTCAGGTTTGCCGCCACGCAGCACAGCGGCGTTCCTCGGCCGATAATCGCTTGTCATCATCGGATCGGCTTCGATACTGTTTGGACCAATTGATACCGCACCTCCGCCGGGTACATCGTTAACTATCGGGTTGGTTACTTCGACACCCGCTACTGTCCAAAAACAATTGTTATCGTTAATAATTGAACCCTCCCCCGCCCCTGTAATATGAATAGCTTTATCAGCCGCGGCGGTCGGTACAATTATGTTATTTTGTATAGTTGCAGGTGTTGAGCTTGCAAGATAGGCACCCAAACGTATGCAATTAGGGCTATCGTAAACAGTATTGTTAGTTATTGTATCGCCCGCCCTGGCTAAAACAGGGTATGCCCCTTTAAGGATTAAGTTTTGGCGATATAAACCTCTTACGTCTGCGAGGTTAGGGTCTCCAGTACTAAAACCGTATTTTGTATAATTACCAATATCTAACACGTTGCCGACAAACTTAGCGCCGATAGTCCCCGTACAGTTAATCGTATACGACGACACAACGTAGTCCATGCCCTCAATATAACAATCGTAAAAGCCAAAACCGTTACATACGCCATTAAGCACAGAACCCGAATCGGCAAAAACGCAATGCTCAAAAAACACGTTTGCCGGTGTGTTTGCCAAGGCAATAATTAAACCCGTCGCGTCTTTAAAACAAAAGTTTCGGATAATTACAAAATCCGAAGCGTCAAGAGTAAGCAGGCTCGCTATCGCATCCTCACCGCTGATAGTTACCTTTTTTGTTGTATCAATGCCGAAAACCTTGGCGTGCAGCGGCGACTGATAATGCGCCCCACCCCAACGCATATCGCCTATCGTTTCTTTGTAGCCCTCAATTATAATCGGCTTCATTAGAAGTGAACCCGCACCCGGCGTAATTGTCTCTTTTATTTGGTCAGCGTTAGATAGTAAGTAACCGGCGGATGTATGCTTAACATAAACTACATCGCCTGCGACGGCGTCATAAAGAGCCTCGTTAATATTGACTTTTGCGTTAGCTGCACTTTCGCCATTTTTATCGGTATACCGCATGAGGAAAGAACCATTAGTATCTCCCCACGCCCTATCCAACGACAAAGGACTCGTGTCGGCTATCCGATAAGTCTCTTTTTCTGTCGAATAGGCCAGTTGTATACACTGTCCATAACTTAGAAATGCCGACACGTCCGTAATTAACGGGCTGCCGTTGACCAGCGTAACTTCTTCGCTGGCCTCCATTTGATCGTAAACTCCGTCCGTTTTAGAGTTGTCTACATAACGTGCTGTCATAACTGGCCCCCCGCAGGTATGCCCTCAAAAAAGATCGTAACCGTCTTTCGCCTATGATCGACGGCAAACTCGACATTCGGAAAGTTAGTTTGAAGCCAAACCCTGCTGCCGCCGATAAGCTGATCTTTTAGCCCGTCAAGTGCAGCCTGCCATTTTGCCCGATCTCGTTCGCGTAAAAGCCTGTCTTTGGCGTTGGCAAACAAACCGTCAGGTATCCGCTCGGCATCAATGCCTGCGGCGGCGGCAAACTGCTGTTTTGTTGCCGCCTCGATCTGCGCGTCGGTAAAATTGCCCGCCTCTGCGATTTCTTTCAACTTTTCATAGATAATATTTTCCATCCTACACCTCCTCACTCCATGAACCCCATTTTGACATGTTAAACCAGTCGCCGCTGCCGTCTGCGACAACCGTTAAGTTTTCACCGACATAATCGGCCCACTTGTATTTATCCGCTGTCTGACCGATGTCATCGCGTATAGCACCTGTCCCCGGATCAACCTGCAAACGCTGGAACTCCTGAACGACAAAAGTAAACTTCGTACCAGCCGCCGCATTCTCCGGCAACGTCAGTGTTATCGTTCCCGTTGCACCGCGATTGGAATGTACACTTCCGCTTTCGGCCTCTGTAAGCGTGTCATCAGACGTATGTGCCTCAACGACTGTCGCAGCCGGTATCGCAATCCCATGATGATCGCGTGCATCGGCTATCGAAATTATATCACCGCTGGCGGTTTCGATCACCGCTAACCTTACATGAGCCTGCGCCGACATACTCGGAAACGCAGAGTACTCATCCGTCACAAGACTGCCCGATACGTCCAGGTAAACATATATCGCACCCTTATCGTCTGCTAACGTACTACCGCTCGATCCATTGTAGTTTACCAACGACCCGCCTATCCAAAACTTACCGCTCTTTACGCCAACATCCAAGCCGCCCTCGTCATACACCCGCAAATCATTGGCACGCTTAGTCGCCAAGAGCAATCGGTGCAGCAGCTTTCTAAAATGTAAATAATACGGCGCCGTACCCGTTGGTATAAACTCAACCCCAGTCTCGGCATCGCTAACCAAATTCAATAACTCATTATCCGTTGGATATACTTCACTCATACCTAATCTCCTAAATTCTTCTTGTTATTTTTTATTTAAGCAAATATAATGTTTCTATGAAAATTGATGGCAAAAACATCCAGAAGTTACTATTCTTTTTTTGTATCACTCTTCCAATAGGCCTGATCATCTTGATGCTCTCTTGGGCCACCCTCATTTCAATCCTTGGACGATTCTTTTCTGGCTGATCATGGAACGACGAAATTCAACAACTCATTATCCGCAGGATAAACTTCACTCATACCTAATCTCCTAAATTCTTCTTGTTAATAAAATCGTTTCATCTATAATTGTTCTTATGAAACTTAACCTCAAAAACATGTTGCAATTGTTTGTAGTTCTTTTCGCTCTAATTCTGACAGCTAAGGCCATAGCAATACTTACTTGGCTTTTCTTAATTTCAATCCTTGGCCGACTTTTTCCTAACCTATCATGGTCCAGCGAAATAGGTTGGGTCACCGGCTCGATTCTTGCGTTAACATTCACATATTACGTTTCTTTTAAATCAGATCTTTTTAAAAAAATACAAACAAAACAGTCACCGTAGGGTGTGCTTTAGCACACGCGTAACACCAGTTCGTTTTGCGTCTTGTCATAAGACTCAGCTTCAAGCATTTCAGCAGGCACCGCTTGCTCTATCACAGCTACTTCCGTCTCGCTGGATACCGTAAAGCTGTTACCCCTGCCGTCGGTGATCTTAGCGCCAAGTTTATATTTACCGCTGTCTAACTCCGGGCTTTCCCATTTGATCGAATTACAATCAAACCCATGCTCTCCAACCCCAAAATCTCCGATGCCAAACCCTACGCATCCGCTTAAATCAAACCCAAAGTCACCTGCGCCAAACTTATTTAACCCAAAACCATTCTCGTCGTCTTTGCTCGCAAAAAACTTAATAGGCTGATTGCTTACAGGCTCGGCAAAATCGATCTGCCCATCGCCACCGTTTGAATAAACCTCTGCAAACCCGTCGTATGGCAGGCTCGTCAATCCGGGAACACTTACTTTCAACCTACCCATAAACACGACAGCTAACTGCTCGGCAAAATCGGTTTGCTTCTCATCCGCATCCACAGCCGCAACTTCTACAACGTTTGTCCTTTTTCTTAAAAGGCTAAGTGGAACGATCATCTTCCGCTGCCTGGCATTGACAGTAACCCCAGCCAAGCTGCCGTTTACATACGCCTGGTGAAACTTGTCATGCTCAGACTTGAAGCTAACCACACAGCTAAGCGCCTCGTTTACTGCACTGCCGTCAGCGCCAACTCCGGCCGCTATCGCAAAACATCTTATGTTTTCTATTCCGGTTTTTATCATCAGTTACCTCTCAGTTGGCTAAGCTCTATTTCAAACTCACAGCTAACACCTCTTCCGCTAACACCCTCTTTAACAACAGCAAAAGAATCAACCCTTACATTTTCATACATCGCGACAGCTTTTAACGTATGCATCCCGCCATCCAGTAACGCTTCGACCTGAGCCGTCTTTGTGCTAAGTTCGCTCTTACTTTGGGCTTCTACTAAACCGCTGACCCCTATCTTCCGTTTGCGCATCCCAAGGTCCACACTTACCACGCCACCCAGACCTGCGGCACTTTTTTCGATTGATTCTCTGTCCCAACTGCCTGCCTTGATCCTCAACACCTTAAACTCTACCGCACTATCAAACTTTGCTTGCATACATCCCCCTATTCTCTTATAAGCCCGAAGCCGCCGCCGATCGTTTTTGCGTTGCTACCGTCAATATCAACGCCGAGCCGGACACTGTCTCTTGCCTTTTCAAACAGCTTTCGGTAATGCAAACTCTTTTTCCAATACCCGTCATCGGCATTGCCGTTGCCCGCCGACGCATAAATGCTTGCGATAACCGCATACACGCTCGCCTGCTTAAGAACGCTTACATCGGCAATATCGCTTACACCGTAATCGCTGTCAGGATCGCCCGGGGCCACGCCGAAGTACCGCGTAAGCTCGAACATCATTTCACCGGACTGCGCCTCAAACGTGCTTATACGATAACTAAGCCCGCTTGCCACTCCAACGTCTATCGCCGAATCATCTGTATCTGCTCGCAATACCGAAACTGTTAATTCCGTTGACGAATCGACACTAACAATCTCAAACGACCCTTCTATCGCCCCGTCCGAAGCTGATAGATAGATAACTCCGCCTGCTGTTATGCCCGCATTCACAAAGTCCGCACCCGCCGAGCTAAAGCTCGTACCGTTAAGTTCGCCGTCGCCGCCTTCGCTCAACACTTGCCACGGAAAATAAAGCTCGCTAAACAACACGCCTTCATGTTTCAAAATATCAACATCTTTCGAAAATACCTGCATCTTGATCGACCCTTTCATAAAATGATGGGGCACCGCCTCCAGCAGCGATGCCCCGTGAGGAAAAAATGAAAACTAACTTGTACTTAAACCACGGATCAGACCGTGAGCCGCCTCATTCTTAAGCTCCAGCGTATACTCACCGATCAACTCGCCGCACTCATAGTCACCACCGCTGGCGAGTGGCTTAAAGTGGAAGCTTCTGCCCGCAAGCGGAAGAACACTAATGCGCGAACTATCAAGCAGCATCGCCGCATCCTGAGGCATCCATCGCGTGGTAACGATCCTGCAAACACCGAAATCGCTCTCATAAAAACTGACCATGTCACGATAAGTCGTCTCCGCCGAATCGTAGCTTCGCGAACCGCTTAAGAAGCCGTTGATCTTGCGCTTCTGGAAACCGCCAACGACGATTAGATCCACATTACCGTTGCTGTTTTCCCATATCTTGCGAAGAACATAATTGATCTTATCTTCGTCAAGATCGGTCCCCGTCGGAAACCCGCTGTCACCGGTATTGAAAACATTGCTGCTCAGATGCTGGACAAGACCCTTCATCGTTCGCCTTACCGTGCTGCTGCCTTCCGGATCGCTCGCAGGGTTACCGCCATTGATAATGGTGTTCTCAAGATCGCGCACCAGCTCACGCAGCCGTTCCTGCTTCTGGCAGTCCAGCTCATCGCTAAGCCCAAGCTGACTTGCCGCGATATCGGTACCGCTAACTTCAACCGCCGCGGTAAGTATCTGCATGTAGTTGCCAAGGCGGCTTCTGTTAGTAAACCTCGCACCCGGCTTATCGGCACCTTCCAGTGCCGCATTACCAAGGATGTTTACAACCTGACCATCGACGAGATCTTCGGCAGTGGTCCCTGCATACCCGCGAGTGATCGTAAGCGTATCGCTGCTTATCGCCGTCACCAGCATAAGCTCGCCCGAGCCCTCGACCTGTATCTGATCGCCCACCTGGAACCTGTCACCATTAGCGACATCGATGTCGGTATCAGCCGCCGGAACGCTGATAGACGCATCGTCGATCGCGTCCTTATTCGGCAGCAGCGAATCCTCAAGCCACTCGTGATGCGTACTCGCAGCCGACCTCAGCGGGTCGCCAAGTACATCCAACAGCGGCGTCTCATACGGAGACACGATCCCGATAAGATCCGATACATCTTCTGCTAACTCCGGCAGCGTTGCCCCCGCCGAGTATGTTGCTTTACCTGTAAATGCCATAAAATTTCTCCTGTGTGTTTTGTTTAATTATTTTTTTACTTCACGAACTGTCGCCGCACCTTCAAATACTCATGAATGTCGGCCCTGCTTCCGCTGCTCGCGGCCCGCTTAGCTGCTGCCTCCAAACCCGCAACAGCCCCACCTCGTTTGTGCTTAACCCCAGATGTTCTGGGCAGCACAGCCTGCTCTACGCGATCAACAAACAAATAACCCTTCTCAGCCCTCAACTGCGCAACAACATCTTTGATATCCTCGCCGCCTGTAAGACGCGACTTCGTCATCATCATCGCCGCCTCAAGATCGATCGCTCCCGCCGATACCAACTCCATCGTCATCGCATTTTCACTCTCAAGCTGCTGCAGCTTTTCTGTTAATTGCTTACCCTGCTCTTTACTCGTCGCAAGCTCTTCGGTTAGAGCCTCCGCTGCCTGCTCTGCGCTCTGTGCACGCTTGCGATAGCGTATAGCCTCGCCAACCGGCACGAGCTTTTCTGCATTAACATCTTTGTCTTCTGACAATTCTTGACTCTCAAAGTCCTGCTCTTTCATAATCTCTCCTAATCTGTTTGCTGTTCATTTATATTTCTTGTGTTATCCTGCAAATCATTTAAAATGTTTTTCATGAATACCATACGCCTAAGAATAATTGGAATCCTTCTTTCAATCATAGGAACTATAATCATTCTAGTTGAGATAGGTTTAGCAAGGGCTGAACCCCATATCCTGTCCGATCCAACGAGCTTCAAATTGTTATGCTTCTTCATTGGAGGTGGCATCATCTCCATAACATTAGGCTTATTTTTCTTGTTTAAAAAATCCGAGTAATCCGCGAAATCCGCGGTTAAAAATATTTAGTTTCTATTCATAACCCAGTTCCCGCAATATCAACTCCTTAGAAACGCCAACCTCTTTTTTGATCTGTGCTTCTTTAAGCTTCTCAAGCATGTTTTCCGGCAGCGGGCTCGGGAACAGAACATCCACTTGACGCTCGTGGGGTTCCGTGTGATAGACGCCACACTCATCGAGCAGCTTTAAGGTCTTGCGGCAGATATCTTTTATCCCCTGCCCGTAGATAAACTGCTTACGCTCGGTCTTAGACAGCATCCCCATAAACGTCATCTTGATCGCAACGCCGCTTGTAAGATTGCCGATCTTATTTTTCAGCACACCGGCAACCACCGGAGTAACCCCGCTAACCTTATCCAGCGCCTCGCGTATCTCGGTTATGTGAGATTCCTCACTCGGCGTCGCGCTGTCCCCGCCAAACTGCTCGATACTCGCATCAGGATTATCCGTACTCCACATCCGCCCCGGCGAAACATTTCTCTCCTCAAGCCCCTCGATCCCCTTGACAAGATACATCTTGAACGACTGGAACGTGATCCTGCTCGCCCTGTCGCTTAGCCGCGTGTTAAGCTCATCCTGCAAGCTGATCATCTGCTCGACATCGCTTAGACCCTCGTAATAATAAGGCTGGGCGATATTCTGAATATGAACCACCGGAATCTCACCCAACCGGTTTTCGCCCTCTGCGATAAGTTCGCCGTTTTCATACCTTTGCCACGCGTCGGCACCAAGCACTTCCGTAACCGCAACAGTATCGCGGCTTGTAGAACTTGACTTACCTGTCAGCAGCCGCGAAATAAAACCGCCCTGCCCGCTGACGGCATTCTTCTGCTTATAAAAATGCTGAACGTAATGATCGATCGTTCGGTAATCGTCTTCATCCAGAACAGGCAAAGCTCTCGGCGCTTCGATCAGCTCCAACCCAACGCAGGAAGCCGCTTGTAGAATTGATTCTAGAGAGGAGTTTGGAAGTGTCGCAGACTTTGCATAAGAGCCTGAGTTGCCCCTGTCTGCGCGTTGCTTAAATTGCAAAACCTCCTGGCCGGGCCGAAGTACACAATCGACGAAACCATAAATGCTGCCGAGAACTGCCATGTCCTGGAAAAAACCAACATCACCGTTTGCCGCAAACACAGCTTTAAGAATTGATTCTATTTCTCTGCGTTTTTCTGCATCAGGCTGTTTGCTGACGATATTAACACCTTTACCGAATAAAAAATCTACCATCGCGTTGACACGCCACGATATATCGTTTTCGATCACAACTTCCTTACGCTGCTGGACGGAAGAACTAAACGCCTCCGACCCGCCGCCTGTCGCATAAACATTGCCAGTTATGCGCGATGGCAAACCCATCTCCTGAGCCTGAACGAAATTACCGCTCCGCTCGCTAAAAGAACCACCGCCGCCGACCGCCGCCGGATAGCTCTGATTCTGATAATAATCCCAGAGCCTGCCAAAATGAGAATTCATCCCGACCCACTGCTCTTCGATTAGCCACTCAACAAATCGCTCGTCGAGCTTGCCGTCACCAAATACTGAAAAATCAAATCCCATCTCATTCCCTTCTAAATCTCTAAACCAAAAAAACTGCCTTAAGGAAGATACCCAACCGATCCGCCCGTTTGCTTCTTTGCACGTTATCAAGTTTTCAATGCCTCTATTTTTCAGGAACACAAAAAAAAGTTGCCCCTCCATTAAAAGCACAAACTTGTTCAAATTATGCGAAAACAGGGGTGTGAAAATTTTCACAAGCGATGTAAGTGTAGACTGGAAAAAGAAATAAAATTTTTTATTTTTTTGGCATTTTTGAAAAAAGTACCCGCGCTTTTTATGCTATTCGGATAAACAAGCTCTTGCTAGCCCAAGTTTTTCCTTTACTCTTTTTGCAAGTCTGTTAGACTGACCGGCAGTGAGAAAAACAGGAAATTTATCTTTACGAAAGGAATCAAAATGGAACCAACACCCGAACAGGTCGTACCCGTAGTCGCCGCAGGAGTAGGTATTGTAATGCTTCTCTTCTGGCTTGCTTTTGCCGTGATAACAATAGTCGCCTGTTGCAAGATATTCTCAAAGGCCGGATACAGTTGGGCACTGGGTCTGCTTATGCTTATACCGATCGCAAATCTAATAGTAATGCTTGTACTGGCGTTTGGCGATTGGCCAATACTAAAGGAGATGAGAGCGCTAAAAGCACAACCCACCCAAGCCACCGAATAAACAAAAAAAAAGCCGTTGCAGAATTGCTCTGCAACGGCTGATAATTCAATAAACCACGCTTACCTCATTGGAGGCGTCGCAGGCATTGGCTCAAAGCCTGCGGTCCATTTGATCTTAGCTTTGGACTTTACTTCCGCGATATACTTCTGTGCAAATTCTCTTTCCTTGCCGGATTCAAGCATCTTTACAATATTCTCTTTTTCTTCTTCAAATGTAGATGTCCCAGCCGCCTTCATATCGGTCAGCTTAATGATATGATAACCAAACTGGGTCTCTACGAGATCGCTAACCTCGCCAACCTTCATTGAAAAAGCAGCTTCTGAAAATTCAGGAACCATCCTGCCTTTTTCAAAATAGCCGAGATCGCCGCCCTCTGCACTCGACGGACAACTCGAATGAGCTTTCGCAAGTTCTGCAAAATCACCGCCATCTTTAACCAGCTTCAGCAGCTTGTCAGCTTCTGCTTTTGCCACTGCCTTGCTCGCTTCGTCTGTACCGCCCTTGACAAGAATATGGCTCGCCTTAGCCTGAGCTTCGTGAGTATACTTCTGGATGTTGCTATCGTAATATGCTTTTGCGTCCGCCTCGGTTACTGCTCCGCCTTCAGCTCTCATCGCTTTTTTCATTAACACCTCGAAGCCAAGCCCAAGCCTCATTTGCTCGTGAAAATCGGCCTTGCTAATGCCGCCGCGTTCCAGCAGGGTCTTTTCAAACTCTTCAACGCTCATCCCACGCTTTTTGGCAATAGCTTCTGCCTCTGTCTGGATCTGTGCGTCGGTAATTACAACACCCTCAGATGCGACCTTATCTTTAATGATCTGCTTTTCTACAAGCATCTGAACAACACGTTGTTCCATCTGCTTGACCATGCTATCGGGAATCGGACGACCGCCAGCCGCCATACGACTCTTCTGAGGGGCGACCTCTTTGTTAACATCGCTTTGCCTGATCACAATTCCATTAACCGTAACCAAAACCGTCTTCGGTGCCGGACTGGCAACGCCAACCGCCTTAGGCGGTGCAACCCTTGCTGCTCTAGGCGTCCTTACAGGTGCCGCCTTAGGTGTCGCTATAGGTGCAGGCTTAGGTGCCGCCGCAGGTGCCGGCTCACTCACAGAACTCTTAACCTCTTCCTTACTACCGTCACTTTTGCCCATCCCAAATACCTCGCTCGCTGAAAACACTACAATAATCGTAAGAACTAACATATAAATTCTCATCTTTTACCTTCCTAAAAATTTTATTTAATAGAAACAACGCTTGTTTAATAAACACCACAAAAGGCCATTCTCTGATAATGTACTCATCATGTCAAGAAATAATTGCCATACTCACCACCGAGAAACCTGCCCCAAATTAACATTTCTGCCTTTTCCGCCTTCAATTCTTGAATAAACCGCCATTATAGCTTATATTCTCCTCTGAAAGTAATTTGTTCGAATTTTAGCTTAAAATGCCTAAAAGTGGAGATTAAACATGAAAAACGTGTCAATATCAGCCCTTATCTGCGTTTTTTTAGTCATTTTCGCCTCGGATTGCCTTCTAGCCCAGACAAACTCACCCGTCATCAAAAAATGGACCGTTATCAAAGATGACAAAAAAGTCCACTATATGACGATTGACGGAATAATGGTCCACGAAGCAGATCCCGCCAAACAACCCCAGCCGAAGATCGTAACGCCAAGCCAAAACAACTCCGCACCATCAGATGCCATCGTTCTATTCGACGGGACAAAAGAATCCTTCAAAAACAACTGGACTGACACAAAAGGCAACCCAACAAAATGGAAAATTGCCGATGGAGTTATGGAGTCCGTAAAAAAAGCGGGCTACATCCAAACAAAACAAAAATTCGGCTCCTGCCAACTCCACATCGAATGGGCCTCGCCCACCGTAAAAAAAGGAAAAGGACAGGGCATGGGTAACTCCGGCGTATTTCTTATGGGCACCTACGAAATACAGGTACTCGACTCTTACAACAACATAACCTATCCCGACGGACAAGCTGGCGCCATCTACGGACGAAGCAAACCACTCGTAAACGCCTCTCGCCCAGCAGGCCAGTGGCAGTCGTATGACATCATCTTCCACAGACCGATCTTCGACAACAGCGGAAAAGTCACAAAACAGGCCGTCTTCACCGTCCTCCACAACGGCGTCCTAATTCAGGACAACTACCGGCTAACCGGCGGAACAGGCTGGGAAGGACCACACTCAATATCACAATACAAAGCCCACCCGGACAAACTCCCCATCAAACTACAAGACCACGGAAACCCGGTAAGATTCAAAAACATCTGGATAAGAGAGCTTAAGGATTAACAAAAGCATGGAAGCAAAAAATAATATAAAATCACACACAATTAGCATTGTCCCACGTTACGCAGAAACCGACCAGGCCGGCGTCGTCCATCACACAGTCTTTCCCGTCTGGCTTGAAATGGGCAGAACAGAACTCCTCCGTGTAAACGGCATGGCATACAGCAACCTCGAAAAGCAGGGAACACTGTTCGTCGTCGCAGAGATGAAACTAAAATACAGAAAGCCCGCCCTCTACGATGAAACGCTTGCGCTTACAACAACCTGCTCAAAAGTCACTGCTGCAAAGGTCGTTCATAAATACAAACTAATAAGAACGGAAACCAACGAACTGCTCGTAGAAGGCTCAACTGTACTGGCATGCGTAGACAAAACCGGAAAGATCAGAAGAATGCCCAATTTTATGTTCCCCACAGACTAATTTAAAATTGAAAGGTATTACTATGAACCTATGGAAAGCCGTGCCACTAACAGACAAAAAAAACATTAAACAACGTTTCTACTTTCGCCTGCTTTGGTGCTCGATCGGAGGCGCCCTTTTTGTTCTAATTTCCGGTAGACCTTCTTATACCAGGCCTTTTTATATGGTAGTTATGTTGCTCTTTGCTCTCCTTGTTGCAACCGCAGGAGCTCTCACCGACAGGTCCAAGTTCCCATAAAATCCACGCCAATTTAGGGTGCAAATCATGTAACTTTGGGTTCGTTTTTGCGCATAATTGTTCCTTTTTGCGCATAATTGTGTTTTTTTACCCCCGTTTTTAGCCAAAAAACAAAGACGTGCCCGTTTCTAGCTCAAAAATACCCTTTTTTTTAATCACCCCTCAAAAAAAACCGCACTTTTTTTACCCATTCATTTGCCCCCCTGTGTTTATATCTTATAGTTTAGTTGGTAGCAGCAGCGGGCAACAACAAAAGGCAGTAAGTCGCCAAAGCGACATACAAAATTCTAGCTCGTTGTTAATTCTGTTAAGGAGTTGATCATGTTACCTAGAAGAACGAGACGCAATTGCGTCAAGTTTGACAGGCCTCGACACTCCGAAGAGGAGCGAGGCCCACCGGGGAAACAAAGAAAAACGCTTTCTTTGTTTTCCCTTTTTTTTTATCAATAAATAATCGCAGCATACCCTACGCTTTCTTCACTGCTTTCGCCAAACTTTTTCTGCATAACTTCGCTGCTGTTCGTATGCGCCAGCAAAACACCCTTACTCTTTCCAAGCCCCTTAACAACCCCCGTAAGCACCGACACCGCACCGGGCCCGCACGCACTGCTATTTTCCAGCGCCGCTCTAAGCAGCCCTTCGCTCTCTAAACCCAACGCAAGATTTATAAACTCGGCATCGTTCACATCCTTGGACCATTGGATCGCATCGGCTCCGATTCCCTGGGGACAATACCCATAACGTGGTCCATAGTGTGTCAAATCGCTCGATGCGATGCACACGATTCTCTTATCCGATTGTTTGATCACCTCAGCGACCTGTCCGCCAAGCAACATATCAAACCCCATACTCGGAACAATGACCGGAACGATTTTCGCACCGCTGAACAAGTGTTGAATAAACGGAACCTGCACCTCGATACTATGCTCACCCGCATGCGCGTTGCAATTCGCCTCGGCCCCGTTAAGAGACGCAACCTTGCACGCCAGCTCCTCATCAATATCGACAACCCCCAAAGGCGTAGCCCAGCCGCCCTTATCATAAACGACCGCCTCCCCGCCCCCATACCTGTGCGACGCTCCGAATATTATAAACGTATCGACCTCGCCGTTAGCCTGTTTTATCGCCGAGAACACCAGCCCCGCCAGATCACCGCTAAACAACCAACCAGCATGGGGAACAATCCCGCCAACGATCCGCTCCGGCAAGCCCCCCGGCACGTCATAGGCCCCAATACAATCGCTAATCTCCCCTAAACACTGTTTTTCGCTTCCGCCATAGAACTGACCGGCCACCACAGGTTTTCGAATATTCATTTTATCTCCCGCTTGCTATTGTTTCCCTTTACAGGTATCATATATCCAACTAATTAAACTCTACATCAAATTTAATACAAGGGAAATTTATGGCTTCCGATAAAACTTCTCAAATAGCAATAGTAATGGGGTCAGACAGTGACCTGCCAACAATGCAGGCATGTATCGACCAACTCAAAGCTTTCGGCATTGACCCGATAGTACGTGTCATCTCCGCACACAGAACACCGGACGTCGCCGCTGATTTCGCATCCAACGCAGAAACCAACGGCATAAAGGTCATCATCGCAGCCGCAGGAATGGCAGCTCACTTAGCAGGAGCAATGGCAGCACAGTTCGCTCTGCCCGTCATCGGCGTACCAATGCAGGCATCGACCGGACCAAACGGTATGGATGCACTGCTTAGCACAGTACAAATGCCCCCAGGAGTTCCTGTAGCTACAGTTGCCATCGGAAAAGCCGGTGCAAAGAACGCCGCTGTCTTAGCTTTACAAATGCTGGCTATCGCGGACAAAAATATGAACAAAAAGATTCAGGAATTCAGAACTGCCCAGACAAAAGCAGTAATCGAAAAAGATAGAGCTCTTGGCAATGATAAAACCAAAATTGCTTTCGGTGGCTAAGCCATTAGAAACTTCTGGCGATTTTTGGTTGAACTCACTGGGTGGCAGCGTTTTGCGAAGCAAAGCGATGGTCATTACCATAACCCTGAAAGGGTTAAATATAACAGCTCAGGGCTAAGTCCGAAGGACGCAACCATGGGTAATACCTGTATAAATCCACACCAACTTTGGCTATCACACCATCAATAATAAATAATCAATAGAAAATATAAAATCAAAAAAGGCACGCCCCCCGCTTAGGAGTCGTGCCCTCTATTAAATCAACCCATCTTCCTTACATGGTTTTCGTCTTGATAAGACGTACCTAACGATCACGCATCGATACAAATTCTATTCTAGTGGACTTCCAACACCGAGTTCAGCTCTCCAAACGGGTTCAACTCGGTCATTTCGTTATAAGGATCCTGCTGCCAGATACCGTCAACAACCAGGCGATAGCGATACTTACCCTTGGCCATCGGCAGTTTGAT
This sequence comes from Planctomycetota bacterium, assembly GCA_023143375.1. GTDB lineage: Bacteria > Planctomycetota > Phycisphaerae > Sedimentisphaerales > Anaerohalosphaeraceae > JAFGKL01. The sequence goes on along the minus strand of JAGLHQ010000023.1, from coordinate 969 downwards.
CTGCCAGGCACCGTTACCGCCGGACTTGCTAAGTGAGGTCTTCTCGGGCTGCCAGTTATTAAAATCGCCGGCGATCTGAACGTTCCTGGCCCTGGGATACAACGTCACGAACATAACAGCATCGTCAAGCTGACGCGTCCCGTAGAAATCTGCGATCTTAGCTTCAATATCCTTTTTCGCTGCAACCGGGGCGATCTCTTTGATAGGTGCGGCAACAACAACTTCTTTCACAGCCACCGTCTCAGGCTTTTTAACCTCGGGTTTTTCGACCGTCGCAAGCAGCTCTTCGGCGCTGGCGCTTATCGCATCGAGTTTCGACTGCAAGGTATTTACCAGCCCCGCACGATGCAAATGAGTATCGGTTCCGACAAGCTCTTCTGCCAACGCCTGGAAATCCTTGTGTCCCTTGCTGGCCGGGTCATACTCGGATATCGGCTGGCCGAGGCTCGCGGCCTCTTTCAGTTTCGTGTTAAAATTAACAACCGTTTTGAACATCTTTTCCGAGAAGTGTTTGCGAAGTTCGGAAAGTATCTCACGTCCCATCTTCGTGCGGATATCATACATACTCGGCAAAACCATAACATTAATATCCTGGGCACACTGCTTACACAAAACGTTAAGCGTCTCAAGCTGCTTGCTCAAACCATGCAGCGAGAAGTAGCCCATATCTACCGGCACGATCACATCGGTAGCCGCACGTATCGCATTGAACGTCAGCAACCCCACACTCGGCGGGCAGTCGATGACGACATAGTCATAATCGCCTGCGGTTTTTTTGATTACGGATTTAAGGCAGTTCTCCCTGTCGGATATCCCGCTCATCTGCTGATCGAACGCCGCTAAGTCAATGCTCGACGGCGCAAGCTCGAACCCGTCTGATATTTGCCATAATATCTCCGACAAACGCAAGTCCTCACCTCGGCCGTGGCTGATTAAAATGTCATAGATACTCTGCTCGATCTGCTCTTC
>JAGLHQ010000229.1 GCA_023143375.1 Planctomycetota bacterium | reverse complement strand
CCAGCCTACGGCTGGACTAAAAGGTGTTTTTGCCACAGAGGAAAAAGAGGCCTCAGAGGACACAGAGCAGATGCTCTGCATCTGAGATATTAGAAAATAGATAGTAGAAAGTAGAGCATGGAACTTTTTTAGGAGGCTGAGTATGAAGGAAGGCAAATGTTTTTTTTGCTACAGTGATGCAACAGTTTATGAGTTATTAAGCTATGATGCCATAGAGTTCCGTTGCCCATATTGCGGTCAGTATATTATAGATGAAGATTGTGAATACGATGTCACATCAGGTAACGATAAATTCAAGATCGCATGTGTTTTGAATGAAAAACGCCTGAAAGGGGCCGGGAAAATAATCTTTGACAATGCAAAAAAATTGCCTGGCAAAATCTCTGATCCACCCAAAATATCCATTGGTGAGGTACTGGACGAGTTCCCCAACAAAGCCAGCGATTTTCTAAGTCGAGCCTTGCTCAACTTAAGTCGTTTGCCCAAAAAGCCCTTTGATCTTATTGAACTCTATTTTGACGATAGTAAAGACAATCTTCATCTCTTCACGTCAAATTATGAAGAGAGCCTTGCTTTCATAGGAGAATTGTCAGAGCAAGAATTGATTAGACATCCTAAGCCTCCATTTCATGGCGGTGACAATAAATTCTTTCTAACTGCCAAATGCTGGGATACAATAGAGACCCTAGCACATACGGGAATAGACAACAAGCGTGTATTTGTTGCCATGTGGTTTGATAAGTCAATGGCTCCTTATTATGATGACGGCATTGGGCCTGCCATTGAAGAGGCCGGTTACACTCCATTAAAGATTAATATGAAAGAGTACAATGGAGATGTCTGTGATGAAATAATTGCAGAAATCAATCGCAGCAAATTTGTTGTCTCCGATTTCACCAAAGGCAGAGGCGGTGTTTATTTCGAGGCAGGCTACGCTAAGGGTAAAGGCAAAGAGGTTATCTTTACTGTTCATGAGGACTATATTAAAGATTTACATTTTGACACAAGGCAATATAATCATATCGTTTATAAAGATCCTGAAGATTTACGAAAACAACTGTTAAACAGGATACGCGCTACTATTGTTTAGTATAAGGAGTTACTTTGCAGGTGAGTTTTTGTGTCGCCCTTTCAGGGCTTTGGTTTTTGTTTGATCTGTTACCCGGGGTTTACACCCCGGGCTATAACATGTCGGCCCTTCAGGCCTTTTAACGAAAAAAACGATATGAGCGAATGCCTTTTAGCGGAAAAAACGATATGGCTGAATACGATAACAACGAATTTGAGATCGATCCTGAACAGGTTGAAGCGTCGCTTGACGCCGATGCGAAACCTTTGTGCCTGGACTGTCTTTGCGAATGTAATCCACTGTCGTATTACTGTCAGCACTGCAGCTCGTTCAACCCTATCAATCCATTGGCTGCGTACATACCCTTTGTTCGTTTGCGATTCCATTACGGGCTTTACTGCACAGCATGGAGACGGATATGGCACGACAAAGATATAAGTAACGCATTTAGAATACTCCTTATATTATTCGTTAGTTTTTATATGCCGCTTGTTGCTATCGTTGGATTAGTATTCTTGTTTTTATACAAAGACTCAACGCCGGGCGTATCAACCAAATTAAAAATATCACTTACAATAACAATGGTTTTGTTCATCGTTTTGCGAATACTTCCGCACGTAGTTGCTATCGTTTTACCTATCCGCTGATGATAGTTTTCGGTTTGCCGTTTTTGCTTTTCGATAAAATTAAAAACCGCAACACACGAAACTAATCTTTACCAACCGGTTGCTATTTTGTTTCACTTTGTTGCATAACTAAACATCATTAACCCCACTGGCAATTAGGGAATTGTGTATTAAAAAAATTTACAAAAAAACTGATTTTTTTTCAACATGTAACGATTATCAGTGTATAGTATATATAGAAAGGTTGTTAAAGAAAGGGGCTAGATAAAAGGGGGGGGCGAAAGAGAGAGAAGATAAAAGAAATATAAAATAAAAAGGACTAAAATGAAAAAACTAATAATTGTCGGAGGACAAAAATGACATAGGGGAGGGCTAAAAAATAATAAAGGAACCAAAAGTTTATGTTTTCTAAATCGGCTTAGTACCGCACGGGCATGCGGATAAAAGGAACTTGACAAGTAAGGTAACAGGGACCATAGACCACAATTGTGGTGTATAGTTTTGAAAGGCTTGAAAATGTCGCCGAGACAGGAAAACATATATTTTTTTTGTACGAAGGATGAGCCATCGATCGTTGAGGGCTCATCCTTTTTTTATGTTTCGTACGATCCGGCAAGGAGCGGATATGAAGTCAGCTCTGCCCACAAAAATGTAAAGAAGCGAGATTTCACCGCTCCAACCGGATCGATCGTCGTATGAGTGAGGATAAGGGTAACGGTAGCCTCTGAAAGGGGGTCTGGAAAAATGGATAATACATGCAGCGATAACACGGCAGTGGAGCTTACCAGGCTATTACGGCGGATCAATGACGGGCTTAGTCCGCAGATATTACGGAAAGAGGCCAGGAAGCTGATCTCTAAGGTAACGAGCAAGGACATCGCACGTGCCGAGCAAAACCTTATTAACAAAGGGATCACCGCTCAGGTTGCAGGCGAGCTTTCGAGCATATTCGTGCTGCTTGGCATTCTCGAGCAACAGGGCAAAAGCGTTAAGGACCAGATACCTAAGAACCACATCCTACGGAGGATCTTCGCCGAGCATGAGCTTTTGCGGTGTTTCCTCGTGGAGTTTCAGGAATTGGTGGAAACGATAAACAAAATGCCGACGATGCGCAATACGAGCGTCGAGTTCATGAGGCTGAGCCATATAGTAGAACACTTCAACGCGATGGACGAACACATCGAACGCGAAGAGGATGTCATCTTTCCGTTCCTGAAAAAGCACGGCTGGGAGAGTTTGTATAAGTCGTCGCATAACGATCACGTTTACATCAAGATAGCGATCAACGATCTTATCAGACTTATCGGCGGATACAAGTCCAGGAAACTTAAAGACTTCAAAGTTCGCATAAACTCGATCAGCAAATATCTGTGCTCTACGCTTTCGGAACACATGTTCCAGGAAGACAACATACTGTACCCGATAGCACTGAAGGTTATCGACAGCGATGTGCTGTGGGAAAAGATAAAAGAAGTGTGCAACGACATCGGATATTGCGGTGTTCATTTATAATTAGTTGACGGCAAAGGGCCGTCTGGTTTCGGAGATCGGTGTGGCTTCGGGGGTCGGTGTGGTTTCGGGGGATGGGCGCCGTGATCGCTGCGGATCGCTACGTGCCTGAATTTTTGCGGGCGGCATTGCTCGCGGACTCAGGCACGCAGCTTTTATACACATTCGTGAAAACAATTCTGCTCTATTGACATTTCATCCGCTCTCCATTAGACTGTTTGCAACCGCAATCGAAAGGGAACAGATGGAACATATCGAAAAGGCATACGAGACAAAGAACGGGCCCGTCGAAGGGTTTTGTACTAAATGGTCGAATTTCAGCATCCTTATGATCACCGGGAGCAAAGGATTCCTCGCGTGCCCGGCGATAGATGTAGATGCCTGCGAAGGTTTCGGTAAGGCCGGTGCGCTCGTCGAAAGCAGTGCGGATAATCCTATCGGAACACTTGAACGAATGTGCGAAAGAAAGATCACAAAGGCAAACAGCCTTGCAAAAGCACTTGGGATCAAAGAAGGTATGATCGCCAAAGATGCCTTTGAGTTTATTGCATAAGGGCAAATCAAATATTAAAATGAAAAAATGTGGGTTGTAAAGTTTCCGCATGGGCAAAAAATTTGCCCATCCTACAGTGAAACACACTTTCATTGTTACACGTAGATTCCCATGTGTGTTGCCCTTAGTTTCCGCATGGGCAAAAAATTTGCCCATCCTACGGTGAAACACACTTTTATTGTTACACGTAGATTCCCATGTGTGCTGTTCTTAGTCTTTGCTTGTCAGATAGACGGCCTGCTCGGCGAAGATATTGGGCAGGATAAACACCGGCAGAATGCTGGATTTTCTAAGCGGTATCTTCTTTTCAATCTTTAGGCCTAGTTCATCGCAGAAGCGGTCAAAATCCTTTAGCGAAAGGCAGTGAATGTTCGGCGAATCGTGCCATTGGAACGGTAGTTGTCTTGTTCGCGGGGCCTTTCCGGTAAGCAACAACTGGAGCCTGCATTTGTAATTTCCAAAGTTCGGGAAACTGACGATCACTTTTTTGGCGACGCGGTGAAGCTCGGCTAAAACCCTGGCAGGATTCTTTACTGTCTGTAAAGTCTGCGACAGGATCGCATAGTCAAAGCTGTCATCGGCGTAAATGTCGAGCCCTCGTTCGATATCCCTTTGTATCGCCGACAGCCCGTGGCGGATCGAATGTATCACAAGATCCTGATCAAGCTCGATGCCTTCGCCGGTGACTTCTTTATCCTTTATGAGTTTTGCAAGCAGCTCGCCGTCGCCGGAGCCGATGTCAAGTACCCTGCTGTTGGGTTCGACGAGCGAATCGATCAGTTCATAATCGACACGTGCTCGCCTGGCATGTTCGAATATTCCAGGCAGGGAACCTGCCTCTGCCCTTTTATGTTCGTAACTATCCGGTGCGGTAATGCTTTTGTGCGTGGAGTCTACGAAACCTTGTATCAAACTGCCTAAGGTTTCGGGCTCTAAGAGAAAGGCGTCGTGTCCGTAGGGGGAGTCTATGTTGCAATAGCTTACGTCCTTGTCCTGGGCGGTAAGTGCACCGACGATGTCCTCGGACTGGGCGGGAGTGAACAACCAGTCGCTGGCGAAACTTACGAGCAATAGCTTGCTGTCAACATTGGCGAGCGCTTTTTCAAGTGAGCCGTATCTGCGTGCCAGATCGAAATAGTCCATCGCCTTTGTAATGTACAGATAGCTGTTAGCGTCAAACCGCTCGATGAAAGTTTGTCCCTGATAATCGAGGTAGCTTTCGACGGTAAACTCCGAGTTAAGGTCGTAGCTGTACTTATCTGCGTTCTGTAGTTCCCTTCCGAACTTCTCCCTCATGCTCTCTTCCGAGAGATATGTTATGTGCCCGATCATGCGTGCGATCGACAGTCCGTGTGCCGGTCCCTTTTTGTCGTAATATTGCCCGTCATTGAAGTGGCCGTCCTCTAATATTGCGTTTCTTCCGACGGCATCGAAAGCTATAGACTGTGAGCTTAGCCTGCTGGTCGATGCGATTATCATCGCCGAGTCGACCATCTCCGGATAGCTGATGGTCCATTGCAGTACCTGCATCCCGCCCATCGACCCGCCAATGACGGTCAGGATCTTCTTTATGCCGAGCTTATCGAGCCATGCCTTCTGGACGGTAACCATATCTGCAATGGTAAAGATCGGGAAATCTATTCCGTAGGGCTTTCCGGTGTCAGGGTTGATACTCGACGGTCCGGTGGTTCCGCTGCACCCGCCGAGGAAATTGGAACAGACGACATAATATTTATCGGTATCGATATATTTTCCGGGTCCGACCATGATCTCCCACCAGCCGGGCTTTTCGTCGTCGGGGTTGTTGTAACCGGCGACGTGTGCGTTTCCGCTAAGGGCGTGGCAGATGAGGATGACGTTGTCGCCGTTTTCGTCGATCTGTCCGTAGGTTTCGTAGGCGACGTCTATCGGGGCCAGCGTCTTTCCGGACTGGAGCGTAAGCGGCGCATCGGCCTCGACAACGCGGATCGTCCGCGTCTTAACTAAGCCCACCGAATTTTTCAAATCCTTATCCATAAAGGGCATTATATCGAATCTGGCGGAATTTGCAATTTTCTATTTTCGGCTGTCAAATTGATTTTTTTGAGCTTCCCTTTATCTTACGGACGATCTGTGGTAAATTAAGGAAGATGAGATTCTCATTTTACAATGGATTTTAAGACGGGCCTTAAATGGACAAACAAATATTAGAGGCAGTAACGGCGAACATAAAGCCGCTGTACTTTACCGAAAAGGCTGAGTACTCGGCGGCGATCGAAGAATACTTTCAGTATTACGGGCTTGATATCGGCACCGGCGGCAAAGAGCACTTCCTTGGCTATTTCGTATCTGGCGATCACTTTCTCGTCGGCCACGTCTTTATCCCCCCCCATCCCAAAGGCGTGGTGATAGCTCAGCATGGATACTTCGGTCATTGCGGGATATTCAAGAATCTGATCCGCTACCTTTATGATCTGGGCTACTGCGTCGCCGCCTTCGACCTGCCAGGCCACGGGCTAAGCAACGGCGATCGCTGGAACATAAACAGTTTTCAAGAGTACAGCCAATGCCTCCTTGATTTCTTCAGTATAATCAGTGCAGAACTCGACGGGCCCTACCACTTCGTAGGTCACAGCACGGGAGCGGCGGCGGTAATAGAAACTTTGCTGTCGGCAAAGCAGGACCCGTTCGACAAGATCATTCTTGCAGGTCCCCTGGTGAGGTGCAAGTGGTGGAGCCAGACGTATGTGTACGAGCATCTTGGAATACCTAAGTCGGTGGTAGCACCGAGGGTGTTTAACAAATGTACGTCAGATGAGGCGTTTATGGAATTTATCAAAAATGACGATCCGCTACAGGGAAATGAGATTCCGCTCGGATGGGTCGATGCGATGCACCGCTGGAACGAAAAGATGGTAAAAACGCCGGTGATACGCCGGCCCGTTAAAATGATACAGGGCGATCTGGATACGACGGTCGACTGGAAATATAACCTTGAATTTATAAAACTTAATTTCGGACGGGTAAACTTAACGCTTATCGAAGGAGCAAGGCACGAGCTCTTTAACGAAACCGAAGATATGAGAACCCAGGCTCTCGAAGCAGTGGGCAATTATCTTGAACAGCCGTAACACGGCGGTTATAATTGCTCTTTCTCGGAGAACCTTTTATGGAGCAAGGACGAAAAATAAACAGCAGCTTCGGCTGGCTTAACGCGACGCAGTTTTTAGGGGCGCTTAACGATAACATCTTTAAGCTGCTGATCATCATTTTTTTGATCGGCAACAAAGGCGACGGTTCCGCCAGCAGTGTTACCGCCATCGCAGGTGCGATCTTCGTTGTCCCGTTTCTTCTGTTCTCAGCGTTTGCGGGCAAACTTTCGGACAGGTTCAGCAAGCGCAACATCGTAATATCGGTCAAGATCGCAGAAGCTGCAATAATGGCTCTGGGATGTGCGGCATTCTGGGTGGGCGACCAGACGCTGCTCTATGGGATACTGTTTTTGATGGCTGCCCAAAGCGCGATCTTTGCCCCCGCCAAATACGGCATCGTCCCGGAACTGGTCGGCAAAGAAGAGCTTTCAAAAGCCAACGGGCTGCTGGAAGCATTCACATACCTGGCAATAATAATCGGCACCGCCCTTGGGCCGATCATGGCACAGGTCATCGGCGAAAACTATATCGTTCTCGGTTCGATCTGTATACTCGTAGCTGCTATGGGCCTGGTAACGAGCCTTAAAATAGAACGAACCAAAGCCTTCGGCGTAGAGATCAAACCGAATATCCTTTTCGTGAAAGAGATATGGGATACGCTAAAAAAGATAAACGGTAACAAAGAGCTAATGATGGCTGTTGTCGGTTCTGCATACTTCCTTTTGATCGGCGGGTTCATCTACACCAACTTAATCCCTTACGGCATATCACACCTCGGCCTTGACGAAAAACAAAGCGTGTACCTGTTCCTCGTAGCTGCTGTGGGCATCGGTTTAGGCTCGCTGCTTGCGGGCAAGCTATCGGGCAGGAACGTCGAGTTCGGCATCGTCCCCTTAGGCGCGATCGGGCTTACGGTTTCTTCTGCGGGGCTTAGCTTCACGACCGGGATGATGATACCCAGCATAATTCTTGTGACGATCATGGGCGTAAGCTGCGGGCTGTTCATCGTTCCGATACACGCATTCATCCAGTTTGCAAGCCCGGCGAAGGACCGCGGAAAGATATTGGCGGCGTCCGGCTTTCTCGGATGGGTCGGCGTTCTGATAGCCTCGCTTACGATATACCTGTTCAGTGCGGTCCTCGGCATGTCCGCTGCCAAAGTCTTTATGGTCCTTGGCCTGATGACGCTGGTGCCGACAATCGTTACGATATGTTTACTTCCCGATTTCCTTGTGCGGTTCATGGCTGTCATACTGGCCAAAATATTCTATCGACTAAACGTACACGGCCTGGAAAACATCCCCGTCGAAAAAGGGGCACTTATCATTAGCAACCATGTCTCATGGGTCGACGCGATCGTTCTTAGCGCAACCCTGCAACGGCGCATACGCTTCATCATGGACAAAAAGCTCTACAACAATAAATGGGTCAACCCTGTATGCAGGCTGATGAAGGTGATACCGATATCGATGACCGACCCGCCGAAACAGATCATACATTCGCTGCGTCAGGGTCGTCAGGCGTTAGATGACGGTTACATCGTATGTATCTTCGCAGAAGGCGCAGTAACTCGTAACGGTTTGCTGCGAGGGTTCAAGGCCGGTTTCGAGAAGATAATGAAGGGTACCGACTGCCCGATCATACCGGCACACATCGGCGGTGCGTGGGGAAGCATCTTCAGCTATTACAGCGGCAAGCTGATGTCAACGCTCCCGAGAAAACTGCCCTACCCGATATCGATACGCTATGGGAAACCGATGCCCGCCAACTCGACGACCAACCAGGTTCGAGAAAAGGTTATGGAGCTTTCGTGCGATCACTTCAACGACCTGAAAAACAAACAACGGTCGCTCACTTATAAGCTTATAAAGATCGCAAGAAAAAAATGGTCCTGCAAAAGCATCAGCGATGTAACCGGAACGAAACTAAGCTACGGGAAAATGCTGACTTCTGTGATCGCACTTGCCGAAAAGATAGAAAAGCTCACCGTCGACCAGGAGAACGTAGGCATATTGCTGCCGTCAACAGCGGCAGGTGCAATGACAAACATCGCAGTTTCGATGCTTGGAAAGGTGCCTGTAAACTTAAACTACACGATGAACACCGAAACACGCGAATCAGCGATAGAACAGTGCGGCATAGAATGCGTGATCTCGTCGAAACGGTTTATAAAAAAAGCAAAGCTGGAAGACGATCTGTCCCGCATGGTTTTTGTCGAAGATATCGCAAGGACGATAAGCAAAGCAGATAAGTTCCGGGCGTTCTTAAAGGCTCGTTTTATGCCGACGTCAATACTGCTAAACAAACGCAGGCTGCGATGGGGCGACGACGTTGCGACGATCATCTTTTCTTCCGGTTCCAGCGGTTCGCCTAAGGGGGTCATGCTTACCCATCACAACATCATCTCCAACGTCGAGGCAATACGAATGGTTATAAAGCTAAGCCCAACCGACAATTTGTGCGGCGTGCTGCCGTTCTTCCATTCGTTCGGGTTTTGCTGTTCGTTGTGGCTTCCGCTGCTGAGCGGCGTATCGGTCGGCTATGCCCCAAACCCGATCGACGCAAAAACGGTCGGAAAAAACGCACGGGAAAACAACTCGACGATACTGTTCGCACCGCCGACGTTTTTGCAAACTTATGTGCGAAGGACCGACGCCGAGGACTTTAAGACGCTTCGCCTTGTCGTTGCCGGCGCAGAAAAGCTAAAGCCAAGGCTCGTAAAAACGTTCGAGGAAAAATTCGGGCTTCACCTCTTCGAGGGATA
>JAGLHQ010000228.1 GCA_023143375.1 Planctomycetota bacterium | reverse complement strand
CCGAAAGAAACCGTCTATCACGGAATGATCGGAACCGTACCCGCCCTTTTCGTCAAGCCATGCAAAAACCGCATGCTTGCTCCAGAGATCGGCGATAACGCCAACGATAACGATAGGCCAGTAAAGCAGGTGCGATTTTCTATCGGGAAACTGAAACTTTCCCCCGGGCTGTTGCTGCGGATCGTTGTTTGATTGAGTCTCTGTCATTGTAAAGACAATACCTAATTAGAATATTTTTTAAGCAGTACCAGCAGCCTTGGCTGATCGGGTTTTATGTTCAGCGAACGGCTCCAGTGCTCGACACCTTTTGCCTTTAGCCGGCTAACCTCTTGCTCATTTGCTTCCAACTCCCGGCCTTCCAGTTGATCGTCCTTTTCTTTAGCCGATTTTAGGATACACGCAACCCCCATGCCCTTGTGCGCCATCCAGTCGCTGTCATCTATCTTTACAGCCTTGCCGTAGCTTCGCAATGCAAGGTCGGTCTCTTTGAGTTTGAGATACGAAAAGCCCAAATATTGAAACGCCATGCCGTCGTCCGGATCGGCCTCGATCGCTGCCAGAAGAAGTTCGTTGGCGACATCAAATTTCTGACTTCTTAGATAGGCCACAGCAAGCGAAACCATAACCCTCGGGTCGTTGTCGTTGATCTCAAGTGCCCGCTTATACGCACTGATGGCAAGGGTATGCTCGTTCTGTGCGACGAAAATATCTCCCAGCAAAACATCCGGTTCGCCATTCTCGGGAGCGAGTTCTTTGGCCATTTGCGTATACTCGAATGAGCGATTGAGATCCTTAAGCTCGTAATAGCATCTTGCGACATTTAGATGCGACTCGTAATGTTCCGCATCAAGCTCGCAGGCACGGATATATGCGGCCGTAGCTTTTAGATAGTTGCTCATGACCTGATGGACCTTACCGAGATTGAAAAAGTCACCGAACGACCACGGGTCAAGCTCGGTAGCGGTCTCATACGAATCGGCGCTTAGATCGTATTGCTCGACGTCGCGATAGATATCGCCTCGTAGCGAATAGGCCATGCCGAACTCCGGATCGAGTTCTATCGCAAGGTTAAGCTTTTCGATAGCATTATCGCGATCGTCAAGATCGTTAAGCATAACCGCATCGACATAAAAACTCACCGCTTCCTCCTGATCGGAGGTCGTCGACAGATCGGCAAGCATCTCGTCATCCTGAGCGACCGGCTGTTGCTTCAACTGACCACAACCGGCCAAAAAAATAAACATCGCAACCGACAGTGCTGACACAAAACAAAATCTAAAACGCGAATCCATACGTCTACCTTTCCAAATTTCGACGATTAACTCATCGTCATTGTCTAGAACTTAAGCTAATGATTATACACGAAGTATTGGACAAGTCAATTCTTAACCGGTTCCAATGATAACTGAAACTATTATAGTTTGTCAAACATGATATTCGTAACATTCGATATTTGAAACACTTATAATCCGCCATTAACACCTGCCTCAATTGCCTACTGCTTAATGTTTGACATGGAGCGATGGTTTTAATACCATGAACTGCTGTTTTGAAATCATTAATTGTCATGTATGCAATAAGAAAGGCGTCTAAGGCCGAATGAAAGACAAAAAAGTAAAACTACAGAGAAAACCGTTCGTAATGATAATCCGCGACGGATGGGGCTACAACCCAAGACCCGAGGAAGATAAATTCAACGCGATAAAGTGCGCGATGACACCTGTTGACGATATGCTCATGAGCGAATATCCGAATTGTCTTATCGAAACCAGCGGCGAAGACGTAGGCCTGCCCGACGGGACAATGGGTAACAGCGAAGTCGGACACCAGAACATCGGTGCCGGACGAGTCGTTTTCCAGCAATCCGTAAGGATAACACGCTCGATACGCGAAGGATCGTTCTTTGAAAATGAAGAAATGCTTAACGCCATCGACAACGCAAAAAAAAATAACGGCAAACTCCACCTGATCGGCCTTTGCAGCGATATCGGAGTCCACTCACTGCTCGGACATCTCTACGCTATCTGCGAAATGGCAAAGAAAAATGATTTTCCCGATGTTTACCTGCACGCACTTACAGACGGACGCGACTCGCCGCCAACAAGCGGAATCGATTACCTTAATGACATCGAGCAAAAACTAAACGACATCGGAGCAGGTAAGATCGCTTCGGTCATGGGAAGATTCTACGGCATGGACCGCGACAACAGATGGGATCGCGTCCAAAAAGCTTACGACTGCCTTACATCAGGCATCGGCGATACCGCACCAAACGCTCAACAAGCAATGAAAGACAGCTACGCAAAAAACGAAACAGATGAATTCGTAAAACCGGTAATGATCGCAGGCGACGACGGAAAACCGCTGGCTATAGTAGAAGACGGCGACAGCTTTGTCTACTTTAACTTCCGAGGCGACAGACCAAGAGAGATTACACGTGCGTTCGTAGACGAAGACTTCGCAGGCTTTGAGAGAGCTAACCGTCCGAATGTTTATTATGTCTGCATGACCGAATACGACGGAACGATACCGGCACCGGTTGCTTTCAAGAAACCAGACGCAATGGCAAACATCGCCGGCGCATACATCAGCGACCTCGGGCTAAAACAGTTTAGATGCGCAGAAACGGAAAAATACGCACACGTAACATTCTTCTTCAACGGCGGAAGAGAGGACCCCTTCCCAGGCGAGGACAGAAAGATAATACCTTCGCCGAAAGTCGAAACCTACGACCTCCAGCCGGAGATGAGCGCCTTCCAGGTCTGCGATGCGATAATGGAAAGCCTCGAAGCCGGCGCCCACGACATAATAATCACCAACTTCGCAAACCCAGACATGGTAGGCCATACCGGCGTACTCGAAGCTGCCATAATAGCAGCGCAAACAGTGGACCAATGCGTCGGAAGGATACTCGACAAAGTAAAAGCCCTTGGCGGAGCAGCCGTCATACTCGCCGACCACGGAAACTTTAGCAGGATGTGGGATTTCGATAACGACATGCCGCACACAGCCCATACCGTCGGCAGCGTACCCTTCATAGTCTTCGACGAGCAGGCAAAGGGCAAAAAAATGGCAGACGGAAAACTCGCAGACGTAGTGCCGACGCTGCTCGAAATAATGGGACTCGAAAAACCCGAAGACATGACAGGCAAAAACCTGCTGTTATAACGAAACTATGTGTTTCAACGTAGGATGGGCAAATTTTTGCCCATGCGGTTTCATGTGTTACACCGTAGGGTGTGCTTCAGCACACGCCGAAATTAACACCGGGTGGCACGGTCAAACAAAGTTTGGCCGTGTTGTTGCGTTAACAACTTGTCATCCCAGCGAAAACTGGGATCCATTATTACGAAAAAGAAATGCAAAACGTGTTGTCATTCCTGCGAAAGCAGGAATCCACGTGTGGAAAATAATAAATAGCAAATAATAAATAGTAAATTAACGGGTTACCGATGGGTAAAATACGCGTCCTTGACGATAATATGATTAACATGATCGCTGCCGGCGAGGTCATCGAAAGACCCGCAAGCGTCGTTAAGGAGCTTCTCGAAAACAGCATCGACGCAGGTGCAAAAAAAATCACATTATACGTAGAAGACGGCGGAAGAAAACTTATCTCCGTTACCGACAACGGCGACGGCATGGACGAAGGCGACCTGCAAAAAACCGTCATGCCACACGCAACCAGCAAGATAAAAACATCCGACGACCTCGTCAACATCTCAACGCTGGG
>JAGLHQ010000227.1 GCA_023143375.1 Planctomycetota bacterium | reverse complement strand
CTCCCTGCACGAAGAAAATTCCTGAGAACCGCAAACACAGAGATCAGCCACATCACGGAACAGTTCACACGAATCGCCCTTGCAAACGACAAACTCGACATGACGCTGGTCCATAACAACCGCCAGCTCTACCGCCTTATCGCAAACACAACCCTTGCCGAAAGAATAGAATCGCTGCTTGGCAAAAACATTTCCGCAGACCTCGTACGTACCGAGCTGCAGGACAAAGGGTCACGAATAACAGCACTACTGGCAAAACCGTCACACGCAAGATCGACGACAAAATTCCAGTACGTCTTTTTAAACGGAAGATACATCCGCGACAAGTTCATCTCACACGCAATACGCGAGGCCTTCCGCGGACTTATCGAACCGAACAAAAACCCCATAGTCTTTATCTTTCTGGAGGTACCGACGGACTCCTACGACGTCAACGTACACCCGACAAAGATCGAGGTGCGTTTTGAAAATGCAAACCTGATACACTCTCAGGTACTTTCGCTTCTTCGTGAAAAACTCCTCGGCATGGACCTTGACGTTAGCGCTCACATGCCGCCGCCGATGGCACATCTGGCGGATAACCCCGTAACGGGCCATGGCGAGCATGCAAGAAGACAAAAGGTAAGAGAAGCGATGGCAGACTTCTTTCAAAAGTCAGCTTCCGCACAATCTGCCCAGCAGAACCTTAACTTCCCCGCACGCCCTGCCGCTAGCTCGCACACCGGATACCCGGGCCAGTTCGATACGCAAAACGCCATGAGTACGGAATACGCAGCCGAGGCAAAAAAATATCTCCAACTGCATAACAGCTATATCGTAATACAAACCGAAGAAGGGTTTATGATCGTAGACCAGCACGCCCTCCACGAAAGAATTATTTACGAGGACCTTTGCAGGAAAGTCGCCGAAGGAAAGTTAACCTCACAACGGCTGCTAATACCGGAAACTTTCGAGATCACCGACCGGCAGGCAGAACTGCTAAAAGACAACTCCGAGCTTATCGAAAAGCTTGGCATTGAGCTCGAACCGTTCGGGCCGACAACCATGGCGATACAATCGTTCCCATCGATGCTCGAAAAAGTCAAACCCATGGATTTCGTATCCGATCTCCTGGACACCTTAACGGAAAAGGCTGTCACGCTCGACGCCGAAAGACTACTGCACGAAGTACTCGATATGACTGCCTGCAAAGCCGCCGTAAAGGCCGGCCAACCGCTTACACAAGCCGAGATAGAGCAGCTTCTAAAAGACAAAGACACCGTAGAACGTGCAAGCAGATGCCCGCACGGAAGACCAACAACAATCAAATTTTCCCTAAACGAACTCCAAAAACAGTTCAAAAGAACAGGCTTTTAACTAAAGAAACTATGAAAGTCAGATGTGTCAGTACTACAATCTTTCAACTTCTTGTTTTTTGTGCGCGTTTTTGAAAACTTGACATTATAATTCTTTGTTTTACAACAGCTTATACCAAAAGCCCAACAGGCCCAACTTTACTTGAATCAGAACTTTATTTTAAAAAACTCTGTGGCCTCCAGATCATAAACTTGCGAAAAAACTGGCTCGCCGATTTAAGGGGAAGGCGGCAGAAACATATTTTTGTTTTTTGACGGATCCGAATGTTGAGCCTACTAATAATGGTACTGAACGTGCGATTCGTCATACAGTGATTGACCGCCGTATAACGCAAGGCACTCGCGGCGATGCCGGCATGCGCTGGAGCGAACGTATCTGGACGACAATCGCCACGTGCAAAAACAAGAACGAAATGTTTTTGATTTTATCCATAAATCTTTGCTGTCCCATTGGACAGATGAAAATTACCCGTTATTTCTGTGAACGGTTACGAAAAATCAAATATAAAAATTGACACATCTGGCTTCATAGGAGCAGGCCGGACCCTTTTTAAAGGCCCTGTTTCGCAAAATCTGTTCACCTGTAATTTTGCCCTCAACTCTGCCAACAGAATGTTTTTAACAGGCTAACAGCATTAAAAATCTCAAATCCTACCAAATATTACCTAAATTAACGCCGCCCCTCTTTTTCGCATAACTGCCCGCAAAACAAGCACTTACATGCGGCACGTCGCCCCGCCTTGAACTTGCCATGATACTTCTTATCATATTCTGCTTTGGAAAACGCCCCACAAAAGTTATAATATACAGTTCGATAATTATAGGTTTTATTCTGTTAACCCCGTCAAGGGGCTTACAATGATTAAAGGGAACTTAGGTGGCAAAGAAAGCTAAAAAAACAACTAAGAAAAAAACGGCCGTTAAAAAGAAAGCCACTGCAAAAAAAGCAAAGGTAAAGGCAAAAGCAAAGAAAAAAACCGCCGCAAAAAAAACAACCAAAAAGGTTGCGAAGAAAAAAACCGCAAAAAAGGCCGTAAAGAAAACAGTAAAGAAAGCTGTAAAGAAAGTTGTAAAAAAAACCGCAAAAAAACGGAAAACTAAAAAACATTCTTCCCTTACAAAAACCGAGGTGAAACACTTTCTGGCCCTGTTACTAGAAAAGCGTGCCGAGATCATCGGTGACGTTAATTCTATAGAATCCGAAGCACTGAAAAAGTCACGACTCGAAGCCGGCGGCGATCTGTCTTCGATGCCGATACACATGGCAGATGTAGGAACCGACAATTTCGAACAGGAGTTCTCTCTCGGACTGATGGACGGTGAGCGAAAAATGCTTGCTGAGATTAATGACGCACTAAAACGTATCGTAGAAAAACGCTACGGAATATGCGAAGGCACAAAAAAACTAATATCAAAAGCCCGACTGGAAGCAAGCCCATGGGCGAAATATTGTATTGAATATGCGATCATGGTCGAAAAGGGCCAGGTCGTCGAAGGTGAAAAACTATACGACGATCAGGAACACGAAGGTGATTATGACGTCGACGATTTTAACTACAATGATGACAACAGCCTTTGATCGGACCGGAGACGCGTAAACAAATCCTTCGCCAAAGCCCGCCAATAAACTTTATTGGCGGGCTTTCGCTTTTAAGAAAACGAAAATATGCTATCAAACTGCCCTATCTGTGATAAACCGCTGACAAAAGGAAAAACCTTACAAGAAATGAGATTGACAAATGCGTACTTTCCCTTTTGTTCGGAAAGATGCAAGCTGATAGACCTCGGCGCATGGCTTGACTCGAAATACTCCATATCCGCCGAGGACAGCGTAAACAAATAAGATCGGCCTGCTTGACATTAAACGGGGTAACAGCTATAATCTTGATTTAATTTGATCGATGCAGAATAACACAATAAATGGAGCAGCCTTTTATGCCTGATCCCGCCAAAGATAAAGAAACTGAAAACAGCGGCTCAAACTACTCTCCGCTATCGATAGAGAGTCTTTTGCGTTATAGAATACTGCTCATAGTCTTTGTCCATATTGTATCGTTCGCGATGGCTTTGATGTTGGCATTTCTGCTGGCCAAAAACATGCAGTTAAGAAGGTCATGGCTGCAATATCAGTATCCCGGCATGCTGCTGTTCATTCTTCCGATCAAGCTTGTTGTCTTCGCCTTTTTCAAACAATATCGCGGCTGGTGGAAATACGTTGGCATATCCGACCTGATCGGAATTGTCCGGGCCGCACTGGCAAGCACCATAATAATCGTTTCGATCTGGTATGCCGTACTGAACATTGAAATTATACGAAGGAGTCTTACCGGGTATTTACAAAATTTAACGGAGATCAGCCAGGGAGTCTTTCTGCTTGATCTGTTTGTCTCCGTAATGATCCTGGGCGGCCTGCGAATGGTCGTCAGAATGTACCACGAAGAATTCCTGTCCGAAAAAGGTACCGGAATAAAAAGGCTCTTGATCATAGGCGCCGGCGACGCCGGCGAAGCGCTGCTTAGAGAAATAATGAGAATGAAAATCGAGCAGTACGACGTCGCAGGTTTTATCGATGACGACCCTGCAAAACAAGGCATGAGCATCCATGGCGTAAGCGTACTGGGAACCGTCGAACAGCTTTCCGACATCTGCCAGGAGCAAGGCATCGACGAGATCACCATCGCAAT
>JAGLHQ010000226.1 GCA_023143375.1 Planctomycetota bacterium | reverse complement strand
TACGATCCGGTAATTAATCGGTTCGTCAGCAAACGCTTGCGTTCACATTCACAAGAAGAAACTAACATTCTAGCTAATTCGACGTAGTTGTCAAGAGAGATTAGCGATTTTTTTTAATTTTTAGAATTTAGCAAGGCAGTTCAAGTACCTGCGGTACACTACCGTTGCAATGGACTTTTGGGGAATTTCGGTTTTTTATGTTTTTATAGATTCGGAAAATGGTTGATTATTTGCAATAAGTGTATATTATTTACGGGGTTAACTTTGGTCCGACAGGAGGCGTTATGCCCATATTCGAGTATAAATGTAAGAATTGCGGTGCTGTCAGCGAGTTTCTTGTGCCCGCAGGCAGGAATCCTAAGCATCCCTGCCAAAAGTGCGGCAGCAAGGATACCGAAAAGATGTTTTCCAGCTTTGCCGTTGGCCTAAGGCACGACGGCACCGATAGCAAGTGTTTCGGGTGCAGCGACGGCGGATGCCCGCACGCGAAATAATAATTGTAGGATGGGTAACTTGTTGCCCATGCGGTTAAGCTAAAAAGTAAAAATTAATGGAAGGCAGAATGGACGAAAAAAAGGGCAACTATCGATTTAACGAAATAGAGACCAAGTGGCAAAAGCACTGGGAAGACAACAAGACGTTTAAGGCGGTCGAGTCTGACAAGCCCAAGTATTACGTGCTTGACATGTTCCCATATCCCAGCGGTGCCGGTCTCCACGTCGGGCACCCCGAAGGCTACACCGCAAGCGATATAGTCTCGCGGTATAAACGGATGAAGGGTTTCAATGTGCTGCATCCTATCGGCTGGGACGCTTTCGGCCTGCCTGCCGAGCAGTATGCCGTGCAGACCGGTACACATCCCGCAGATACCACGCAAAAGAACATTGACAACATGCGACGCCAGATCAAGAGCCTTGGATTTAGCTATGACTGGGACCGCCAGGTCGATACCACCGATCCCAATTACTTTAAGTGGACCCAGTGGATATTCCTTAAGTTCTATAACAGCTATTTCGACGAAGAAACGCAGAAGGCAAAGCCCATCGAGGAACTTTCAATACCCGACAGTTTAAGCGAAGAAGATAAAACCAAATACATCGACGACCATCGCCTGGCTTATGAGAGCTATGCGCCGGTTAACTGGTGCCCGGAGCTTGGGACGGTCCTTGCAAACGAAGAGGTCATCGGCGGCGTAAGCGAACGCGGCGGGCATCCCGTCGTCCGTAAACCGATGCGGCAGTGGATGCTGCGAATAACAAAATATTGTCAGCGCCTCTTAGACGGCCTCGCCGACGTCGACTGGTCGCATTCTATCAAGAAGCTTCAGCACGACTGGATCGGCAAAAGCGTCGGCGCAGAAGTCGACTTTAAAGTTGACGGCCATGATGCGGTGATACGAGTGTTCACGACCAGACCGGATACGCTGTTTGGAGCAACGTATATGGTAATGGCGCCGGAGCATGAGCTTGTGGGCGCCATAACGACAGATGACAAAAAGGGCGCGGTGACTAAGTATATCGAAGACGCATCGAAGAAAAGCGACCTCGACCGAACCGACCTTGCAAAGGACAAGTCCGGCCAGTTTACAGGTGCTTATGCGATCAACCCGGTTAACGATGAGAAGGTTCCCATCTGGATAAGCGACTATGTTCTGATAAGCTATGGAACAGGTGCGATTATGTCTGTGCCCGCTCACGACGAGAGGGACTTTGAATTTGCGACGAAATTCGAGCTGCCGATCATACAGGTAGTTGATCCGCCTAAGGATGCAAAGGATGTCAAATGTTTTACCGGCGACGGAACCGCGATCAACTCAGGCGAGTTTACAGGAATGTCTACGCCGGAGTTTAAAGAAAAAATTGCAGCCTGGCTTGACGAAAAAGGCCTCGGCGAAAAGGCCGTTAACTTCAAGCTCCGCGACTGGTTATTCTCCAGGCAAAGGTATTGGGGCGAACCGTTCCCGATAATTCATAAAGCCGACGGCACGCGTATCGCTTTGGATGAAAGCGAGCTTCCGCTGATGCCGCCGGAAGTTGAGGACTATAAACCAACCGGCGACGGCGAGCCGCCGTTGGCAAAGGCGACCGATTGGGTTAACGTTACATTGCCCGACGGAAGCAAAGGACTTCGCGAAACCAACACCATGCCCCAATGGGCGGGAAGCTGCTGGTACTATCTAAGGTATACCGATGCGAAAAACGATGCCGCCCCGTTCGCTCCTGACAAAGAACAGTACTGGCTTCCCGTCGATCTCTATATCGGCGGCGCAGAGCATGCGGTGCTGCATCTTTTGTATTCGCGCTTCTGGCACAGCCTGCTTTACGATCTCGGATACGTAAAAGCCAAAGAGCCTTTCCAGAAGCTCATCAATCAGGGTATGATCCTGGGCGAGGACGGCCAGAAAATGAGCAAGTCCCGCGGTAACGTCGTTAACCCGGATATGGTTATCGAAAAATATGGTGCCGATTCGATGCGTCTTTATGAGATGTTCATGGGCCCGCTGGAGGCGACCAAACCATGGAACATGCACGGCGTCGAAGGCGTACACAGGTTCCTTACGCGGGCATGGCGAATGATAATCGACGAAGATACCGGCGAAGTATCGTCAGCAGTTCAGGGCGCCCAAGCCGACGAAGAGACCATCAGGATACTCCATCAGACGGTTAAGAAAGTCGGCGACGACGTAGAAGGTTTTGCCTTTAACACCGCCATCAGCCAGATGATGATATTTGTAAATCACATGAGCAAGCAGAAGGTTCGCGCAAAGGATGCTATCGAAAAATTCGTGCTTGTTCTTTCGCCGCTGGCTCCGCATATTGCAGAGGAGCTTTGGCAAAAGCTGGGCCACAGCAAACCTCTGGCGTATCACGATTGGCCCGGCTATGACGAAGAGTTGGTCAAAGAGAAAGAGGTCGAGCTGGCCGTTCAGATAAAGGGTAAGATAAAGGATCGCATTGTCGTCCCCGCGGGCGCTACCGAAGAGCAGATCAAGCAAAAGGCCCTGGAAAGCGAAAAGGTGATAGCCGCCATGGCAGGTGCCGAGCCAAGAAAAATAATCGTTATCAAATCACGCTTAGTGAATATTATAATCTGATTTGTCATCCCAGTGTAGGATGGCCCAAAAAATGCTTTTTAATCCAGCCGTAGGCTGGAAAGTTTTGATCATTAGAGTCTGTTGTTTTGTCATTCCTGCGAAAGCAGGAATCTATATCGTACAATTAAAACTTGCTTTGCATAGCCAACTAATGAATCAAGTGGTTATCTGCCTTAAGGCAGTTTGAATTTAGTGTTTTTTTAATCAGTGAAATCTGTGGAGAAAAAATTTTATGATCGAAATAGAAGCAAAAGTTAAAGTCGATTCGCTTGAGCCGATAGCAGCGGCGCTTAAAGATGCAGGCGCCGAGTTACATGGCGAGTGCATGCACGCCGACGCCTTCTTTGACGAACCGAACGGCAAGCTTAAAAAAGTTGGCAGTGCGTTGCGGCTTAGACGTGAGGTCTATCATGACGGCGAAAAGGTCGTGCTGACGTTTAAGGGCCCTAAAGAAAAGGCGAAGTTCAAGGTTCGCAAAGAACAAGAGGTCGAGATTTACCCGGGAGATATAGATAGCGCATTTGAGCTTATAGGGTCCCTGGGTTTTGAAAAGATATTCGAGTACGAAAAAAAGCGTCAGCTTTGGGAGCTTGGCGAATGTTTTGTGTGTCTCGATACCGCCCCTTTGATCGGTATGTTCGTAGAAATTGAAGGGCCCGGCGACGAGCAAATACAAAAGGTAATGAGCAAACTTGGGTTGGGCGAGATTGAGCATATTAACACCGGCTATCCGAAGCTGCTGAAAAACAAGCTCAGGGAGCTTGGCGAAGATAAGGAGAAAGTTACTTTTGACGGGTAACGATAATGGGTTCTAACAAGGGGCATATTGAGTTTATTGTTAATCCCAAATCCGGGGCCATCCTGAAGAAGAGGACGGCACGGAAATTCGAGAACTATCTGCGCGATAAGGGATGGGAAGTTCTCGTCCGCCGGACCAAGTCGATGGTCCATGTTTGCGAGCTTGCGACCAAAGCCGCGACCGATGCCGAGTGCGACATCGTCGTTGTTGTCGGAGGTGACGGGACAGTGCGAGAGGTTGCACACGGGCTCGAAGGCAGCGGCAAAAAGCTGATGATCGTTCCGTCAGGAACAGAGAACCTGCTTGCAACGGAGCTTGGGCTAAGCGACGATTACAGAAAGCTTGTTAGGGTTTTCGAGGCGGGTTTTACAAGAGAGCTTGACTTAGGCAGTGCCAACGGAAGGTGCTTTACTTCGATCGCCGGGTTCGGGTTTGACGGCGACATCGTTAAGAAGGTAAGCGAAAAAAGAAGCGGGCATATAACTCATCTTGACTATGTTCAGCCGATACTGGAAACTTTCAGGGATTATGATTTCCCGACGCTTAAAGTCGTTGCAGACGACGAGGAAATTTTTAACGCTCGCGGAGTGGTCTTTGTCGGGAACATATCGAGGTATGCCAGAGGTATACAGATATTGCACCAGGCCGATTACGGTGACGGGTTACTGGATGTATGCGTTTATAAATGCGCGTCGAAGGTCGAGTTTATAAAACATTTCGCAAGGACGGTTTTAAAACTTAACGCCGGCGCCGAAGATGTTATATACACACAGTGCAAAAAAGTGTATATTAATTCGCCGAGCGAAAATGTGCGTACGGAATTAGACGGCGATCCCGGGCCATCGCTGCCGGTTAAGATCGAGCTGATACCGCAGGCCGTCAGCGTCTTCGTTCCCAGGGCGGGCAAGGCCGCAAGGTTAGGCGATAGAATAAAACAAATGTTCAAACAGGAATAGAATCGTAGGATGGGCAAATTCTTGCCCATGCGGTTACTCTAAATTGAAAACATGATAATAATATGTAGAATCGTAGGATGGGCAAATTTTTGCCTATGCGGTTTGGTGTATTACGTGTTGTCATTCCCGCGAAGGCGGGAATCCACGTGTTACAAAAAAAGGATGTGTAACGTTGTTGTCATCCCAGCGAAAGGCGAAAGAAATAGTATCGTAGGATGGGCAAATTCTTGCCCATGCGGTTACTCAACCCTGAAAGGGTTTAATGTAACAGCCCAGGGTTAGCCCGTAGGGCGTACCCCTGGGAAAAAGGATACAATTAAAACCTTGCCCTGAAGGGGCTAAAGAAATAGTGGAGGCAAGTTTTTGGTTAATATTTTATTTGGATTTTTAATTATATTAAAAATCCCTCTATGTTTCTCTGTGGCTGAAAAAAATGTAACGCTTATGCTGTCGGTTGTCTGCATAAGCAGTAACTTATTGTTGCGATAAGTTTATAATTAGTGTCCATTCATGGTTCTAATCTGTAAATCGTTGAAGAGGAATAGATATGAAAACCAAAGCGTTTGAGATCGGCAATATTGAGATCGGGTTAGATGGCGATATGTTCGTTATCGCAGGCCCGTGCGTGTTAGAGGACGAAAAAGTCTGTATGGATATAGCTAATAGATTGCTTGAGATTTCACAAGCGACCGATGTCCCCGTCATGTTCAAGGGAAGTTTCGACAAAGCAAACCGTTCCAGCATTTCCAGCTTTCGCGGGCCGGGCATCGACAAGGGCCTCGACATTCTAAACAGCATTCGCGAAAAAACAGGTTTCGCAATAGTAACAGACGTCCACGAACCGTCCCAGGCAACAAAAGCCGGCGCCGTCGTCGATTGCCTCCAGATACCCGCCTTCCTTTGCAGACAGACGGACTTACTTGTAGCATGTGGAGAAACGGGCAAAGCCGTTAACATTAAGAAGGGCCAGTTCGTATCGCCTGCCGAGATGAAAAACGCCGTCGAAAAAGTAGCCTCGACCGGCAACAAAAAAATAATGCTTACAGAGCGGGGAACGTTTTTCGGATACAACCGCCTCGTAAATGACATGACAGCCATCACTGCAATGAAGGACCTTGGTTGCCCCGTAGTCTTTGACGCAACCCACAGCACCCAACAGCCGGGCGGACTCGGTAATGCAAGTGCAGGCAGACGCGAGATGGCACCGATACTTGCAAGGTCAGCGGTCGCAGCGGGCGCTAATGGCCTGTTCCTCGAAGTCCACACCGACCCCGATAACGCAAAGTGCGACACTGCCTGCATAATGCCCATCGATTGGGTCAGCGACGTACTCGCAACATGCAAGGCAATACACGAAATAGTAAGGGGATAGATAACGAATAGGGTGGCACGGTCAAACTCGTTTGGCCGTGTTGTTACAGTAACATATTGTCATCCCAGCGAAGGTCGTAGATGCCTTAGGTGCTGGGATCTATTACAACAATTAATTAGTACCGTAGCGTGTGCTTTAGCACACGCGTTTAAACTTTAAGTGCCGTAGGATGGGCAAATTTTTGCCCATGCGGTTTATAACTGGGAAAATAGTGCAGGCTTAAGCCTGCCTCCACGCGATAATAAAACCGGTAGGTTTCATTATCGCCTCGCGAAGCGGCCCCAAAGGGGCAAAAAAAAACTAACGCTTACATTTTGGGTTGTCTGCGTATGCAGTTACTTATTATTGTGACAAATATTTTTGAATTTTAATATGTGATTTTTCATTTTTATCTTTTATATTTAATTTCTGTGTAATCTGTGGATAATATATTAGTGTCTATTCGTGTCCATTCGTGGTTCTAAAGTGTTAACAATAAGTGAAATCAAATGGAAAAAAAATACAAATATCTTTTTGGCCCCGTAGCATCCCGTCGCCTTGGCACCAGCCTCGGCGTCGACATCGTCCCGCTAAAAACATGCACCCAGAACTGCGTTTATTGTCAGCTCGGCATTAGCAGCCAACAAACGATCGAACGCAAAGAGTATGTCCCTATCGACGATGTTCTTAGCGAGCTAAAGCAGCGTATCGACGATGGGCTTGACGCAGACTACATCACTCTTAGCGGAAGCGGGGAGCCGACTCTCAACTCAGGACTCGGCAGACTCATCGACGGCATAAAGGAACTAACCGAAACAAAAGTTGCCGTCATCACTAACGGTACACTGCTTAGCGATCCGCAGGTACGACGCGATTGCTCCAGGGCCGACCTCGTCATGCCCTCGCTCGACGCAGGGGACGCCGCAACCTTCGCAAAGATCAACTGCCCGCACGCCGACCTGAACTTCAATTCATTCGTCGAAGGGCTTTGTAAATTTAGAAATGAATATTCCGCCCAGATTTGGCTTGAGGTCTTCTTCATTGACGGCATCAACACCGATGACACGTCCGTCGACCAGATCAAGGCCATCGTTGAAAGGATCGCTCCGGATCGGGTTCAGCTAAATACCGCAGTTCGGCCGGGCGCTGACGGGACGGTAGGTATGGTTAGTGCCGATAAGCTCACCCAAATTGCCAAAAAACTGGGCCAAAAAGCTGAAATTATCGCAAATTTCTCAAAATTAATCTCAAAAACACCAATGTCGGATACAAAATCACAGATATTAGCGATTCTTGAACGTCGGCCTTGCGATATTACCGGGATTTGCGATGGATTGGGGATCGAAAGCCAGCAGGTGCAGGAAAATCTCAATTATTTAGAGCAGGCGGGGCTGGTAGAGAAAATATTGAAAAATAACGCCGAATTTTTTATAAAAAAGTAATGTTTTCGCCGTAATTTGCCTAAAAAAACACCATAACCCTTTGTTGTTGCATTTCTTATAGGACTTTCACGATTCCACCATATATGTGCCACAAATACTTATTTGTGTTAATTTGGGTAAGTTATCGGTCGATAGTTGTAATTGCGAGGTTTTTTTAAGAAAAATCGTGTTTTTATTGGCAAAAAATCAGATTCCGCTTTAGGAACCGCGATTTAGCCCGATAAAAGTCTTATACAAATGTTCTCAGTACATGGAATATGTTGATTTTGGTGTGAAAATGAAGAATGGAAAACGACAGCTTGTTTTGAACAAAGGCCCGGAGAAGTTTATTTTTCGCTATGAAGACGGCAGCGAAGGGCTGCTATTGGATTGTTTGGTGGATCAGGCCGGCGATGAGAGGACCGATTTTGACTGGTTTGATGCTGCGGTACTAAGCTTTAAGCTTACCCAGTCGCTTATCGGAGAAGCGGACAAACTATTATATAGTGAATCGCTGGATGGTACGCAGTTTTTTACAGGTGACAATGACTGATCGACAGGACGTCGGTCTTGAGAAGAATAATAAGTAGGCTGGTTTCTAAACGGTTTATTGTAAATATGTTTTGAGATAGTCTAAGAGGCCATGAAACACTGATGTTAGAAGGGTACGTTATGAATGAATGTGCAATTACCCAGGATTTTTTGAATTACCTTAAGTTCGAGAAGCATTTTTCGGGCCACACCGCCAAATGCTATGGAGCAGATCTCGCACAGTTCGTCACTTTCCTGGTCGCCGATTCCGGCTCAGGCGCTTCCGGCGATTCATCCGGCCAGTGGTCCGACGGCGGCGGAACAGCTACCGCTGTCCAGACGCAAACAGATGCCATGGTCGAGCAGTCGATCCTTGCCGTTGACGCAGAGAAGGTACGCAAGTATATGTCCGAGCTTAATGAAAAACAGTATTCCAAGTCTACCGTTGCACGTAAGCTTGCAACGCTGCGAAGCTTTTACAAGTTTCTGGTCAAACGTAATCACCTTGCCAACAACCCGGTGACCAGTATACGTACACCCAAGCAGGATAAGAAGCTCCCGCAGTTCCTCGAGTATGCGGACGTTCAGCGTTTGCTGAGGACTCCGCCGGCTGATACATGGCTAGGTGCTCGCGACAGGGCGATCCTGGAGGTTCTTTACAGCACCGGGATGCGCGTAAGCGAGCTGGTAAGTCTGAACATGGACGATGTTGATTTCCTCGGCGAAGTTATTCATATAAGAGGTAAGGGTAAAAAGGAACGCATCTCGCCGATAGGCTCCAGCGCCCTTCAGGCGATACAGCACTATATCGAGTTCCGTAATAAGCGAATGGCCAATGACAGCAGCTTCGATGCCAAGGTTCTGTTCGCCAACAAGCACGGCCAGCGCCTTAGCACTCGCAGCGTCCGCCGGAAGATGGATAAGTACCTGCGGATGGCAGGGCTTGACCCTGCGATAAGCCCGCATACCCTGCGGCATAGCTTTGCAACGCATATGCTCAATAACGGTGCCGATCTTAGAAGTGTACAGGAATTGCTCGGCCATCAGTCGCTATCGACGACGCAGGTCTATACGCATCTAACTACTACAAAGATCAAAGAGGTGTACGATAACGCTCACCCAAGAGACAACTTCGAAAGCCAACCTTCGTTCTAAGAACGAAAAAACCAAACTCCTAAAGGCGGCCTAACAGCCGCCTTTTTTTATGCGCTGTTTGCAACTTTTCAATATTTAGTTCTACCTTCAGGTAGGTAAGATCTCGATCCTTTTGTTTGCATTTCATACACGTTCTTGTAAATAGAACACTTTTTCGATATTTAGTTTTGCTTACGGTATTTTTAGTCCTCCTTTTGGTCCTTATTATGTCACTTTCGTGCGTTTTTGTTCGTTTTTTTGTTCATAATTGCGCATATTTGTGTTTTTTGGTCATCGTTTTTAGCTCAAAAACGCATGTTTCCTCATTTTTGGCCCAAAAACAGGGGCGTTTTTCAAAATCACGAAAATTTCAGTTTTCGT